>ONXY01000572.1 GCA_900321945.1 uncultured Eubacteriales bacterium
CGAAAGGTTGATCGCGGAGTCCTTGCTGTTCACGACGTACAGCTTGGCCGTGGATTTGTACAGCGGCGTGGCCAGCCGGAAGGAATATACGCCCATGACCGCCGTTCCCAGCACCGCGCAGATCACCACCAGCAGCCAGTGGTCCAGAATCTGCGTCAGCATTTCCATCAGGTCGATGGTGACCTCGTCCTCCTGCAGCGCCGCGCCCGTTACGGACGGCGTCTGAATATCATTTTCTTCTCCCCTGCGTTTCCTGGCCATGCGTTCCTCCTGAAACGATTTCCTGATTATTCCTCTTCCGCCGGACGGTAGACCGCCTTCAGCACCCACTGCGTCACGTCGTCCGCCCGGGTATGATATTCCGTGAACCCGTCCCGGCCGACCGCGTATTCGCCGGGTATCTGCTCAACAGGCACGCGTTCGTATCCGAAGGCCGCGTTGAATTCGTTGATCAGCCTGCCCCGGCTGGCGTTCGTGGTCAGACGCATTCCGAGCGCGTCCAGCATTTCACCGAAAAAGTTCGGATTCTCCCCGGCTTTCCCGCTCATCAGCGCCGTCGCTCCGTCGAGCCATTCCCGCTGCCGGATCTGGCGGCTGGCGTTGGTGCCGTCTCCCACGCTCATTCTCGCGCGGACGAAGGTCTCCGCCTGCTTTCCCTTCAGCGTGACGGTCATCCCCGGCTGCATGTCCGGCGTGCCGAAGTCGTCCTTCAGGGTGACCGTGACCCCGCCCAGCATATCGTTGATGGTCGGAACGGCGGAATAATCCACCGCCATGTAAAGATCCACGCCCAGGTTGTCCAGGTAGTGGCTTACCGCCTCCACGGTATTCTGAGCGCAGACCTCCTGATTCGCCCCGTAGCCGTGGCTCAGGCAGATCTGCAGATTCATGTGCCCGCCGTCCTGCCCTAGAATGGTCAGCACGTGAACCCTCGCCATGGTGTCCCGCTCGATCTGCAGCTGACGGACCGTCTTTGCCTCATGGTCGATCACCAGAAGCAGCAGAAAGTCCGCCTGACCGCCGTCCCGGTACAGGCGCTGCTCCGCAGTCGTATCCCGGTCCACGCCCATCAGCAGCAGCGTCGTAACGTCCGTCTTTTTATAGTAGGTCCGTCCCCGGTAAATCTTTTCCTCGTAGCGTCCGAAGCCTTCCGTCATGTGGCCCCGCTCTTCCCGCACGCCGTTCTCTTCAAAATGCCGGCCGATCAGGTATCCCCCCGCGGCCAGAACGGCCAGAACCGCCAGAAAGACAAGCGCCATCGCCGGCCTTCCGCTTTTTCTTCCGCTCAACGCGGCGCCCTCCTTTCCGGCTGCGCGGACCCGGTCAGAATCCGCCGCGGATTCTCCTCGGTCAGTTCCGCGGCGCGGCTTTCCCCGAAGTCCTTTTTCAGGATTTCCCGCGCCTCTTTCATGTTCTGCCTGCGGGAGGACACATTGTGCATATCGCTGGCCACCACGTCGATAAGTCCCGTTTTCAGCGCCCGCCGCGCCCACCGGTCCCCGAGAAAGCCGTGGCTGCGCAGAACGGCCTCCGCGTTCATCTGCAGCAGGGCGCCCATCTCCTTCATTTCCTCCAGCCAGGAGAACTCCTGCCGGAGGCATGCGTACCGTTCCACGTGCGCCGCCACCACGCCGAATCCGGCGTTCCCGATCTCGCGCAGCGCGTGCTGGATCATTCCCCACGGAGTCTCCGGCATGAATTCCACGAGCACGTTCCCGCTTCCGCCCAGGGTGGGGAGCAGCCCGCCCCGCAGCGCGGCCGCCGTCCCGGAGGTATACATGATCTCGCACCCCGCGTGCAGCGTCAGCTCCAGCCCTTCTCTCAGGATGAAGCCCCGGAGCTCCCCGAGCCGCCCGTCGTAGGCCTGCCTGGGAAATTCCCTGTGCCCCGGTCTGCAGTGGGTCGTGCAGCAGATCTCCGTCACGCCCGCTTCCGCGGAAGCCCGCAGCATCTCCATGCTCATCTCCGCGGACCGGGATCCGTCGTCCACGCCGTAGATTACATGCGTATGAATGTCAATCATCTTTCGCTGAACAGGATAAATGGCTGTCACCGAATCGATGGCAGCCATTTATGAATGCTCCGTATGACGTCCGCTTATTCGGCAGGCTTCGCGACCAGCAC
>ONXY01000570.1 GCA_900321945.1 uncultured Eubacteriales bacterium
CACGGTGTGAATGGGCTCCGTCTCCATGCGGATGGTCCCGTACCGGAACAGTTCCTCTTCTTTGGCCCTCTGCCGGACCTTCATGGTGCCTTCCGACTTAAGGAACGGCGCGATCTTTGACGCCGGGCACGCCGCGATCTTATCGACCGTCCCTTGTGAAAGGACCGTCCCGCCCTTACTCCCCGCGAGGGGCCCGAGCTCGACCATGTAGTCCGCCTGCCGGAGAACACGGACATCATGGTCCACCAGGACCACGGAATTGCCGTCCCGGATAAGCGAATCCACCACATCCATAAGACCGTCGATATTGGAAGGATGAAGCCCGATACTGGGCTCATCCAGCACATAGAGAACGCCGGTCGTCTCATTCCTGACCGCCCTGGCGAGCTGCACCCTCTGACGCTCGCCCGTCGACAGCGTATTGCCCGCGCGGGACAGGGCAAGGTAATCGAGACCCAGGTCACAGAGCCGTTTCGCATTGTCCAGGAAGGAGCGGATGATGCTCTCCGCCATGGGGCGGAGCTCCTCCGGAAGTGTTTCCGGGACACGCTTCACCCAGGGGATCAGTTCAGAAAGCGTCATGTCCGACGCTTCCGCAAGGTTCTTTCCCGCAAGGAGCGTGGAACGCACCTTCGCGGAAAGCCTGCTCCCGCCGCATTCCGGGCACGCCGTCTCATGAAGGAACCGCTCCACCCGCTTCATGCCCTTCTCGTCCTTGACCTTGGAAAGCGCATTTTCCACCGTATAGACTGCGCTGTAATAGGTAAAGTCCATCTCCGCAGCTACATTGGTCTTGTCGTTCACATAGAGAATGTGCCGCTTCTCCGCCGGCCCGTGGAACACGATCTCCTTCTCTTCCGGCGTCAGGTCCCGGAACGGCACGTCCGTGCGCACGCCCATATCACGCGCAATGTCCTTCATCAGCGACCACATGAGCGACTGCCAGGGCGCAACTGCCCCTTCGTCGATGGTCAGGCTGTCGTCCGGCACCAGCGTACTTTCGTCCACCGTGCGGACAACACCGGTCCCTGAGCACGCCGGGCATGCGCCCTCCGAATTGAATGCCATGGCCTCCGCGCCGGGCCCGTAGAATTCCACGCCGCAGACCGGACAGCGGATGGGCAGCATCCGGGCCACGTTCATGCCGGGCGGGCAGAGATGCCCGTTGGGGCAGCAGTGGCTTCCGAGGCGCGAGAACAGGAGCCTCAAGCTGTTCAGAAGCTCCGAGGCCGTGCCGAATGTGCTGCGGATCCCCGGAATCTGGGGCCGCTGGTGCAGCGCGAGCGCCGCAGGCACATGCCGGATCTCATCCACCTCCGCCCTGCCGGCCTGCGTGATCCGACGCCGGGTGTATGTGGAGAGCGCCTCCAAGTACCGGCGGGACCCCTCCGCGTAGAGCGTCCCGAGCGCAAGGGAGGATTTGCCGGAACCGGATACCCCCGCGATCGCCGTAAGTGCGCCGAGCGGAATATCCACATCGATGTTCTTGAGGTTATGGACCCTCGCGCCCCGAACGATGATCTTCTCCGGGGCTTTCCTTACGGCATCCGCTTTCTTCCTGTCGTTCAGGCACGGTATACGGTTCCTGCTTTCCATATCGTCCTTTCCGGGCCGCCCTTGTCCCTTCTGCTGCTTATCTGCGCCTGCCGCCGCCTTGTCTGCGCTTGCCGCCGCTTTGTCTGTCCCTGCCGCTGCTTTATCTGCACCTTCCGTTGCTTTATCCGTCCGGCGTTCCATACGAAAAAGCCCGAAAACCCTTGAATAAGGATTCCCGGACTCTCTCTTTGAAGAGGCGACAACCGGATTTGAACCGGTGATCAGGGTTTTGCAGACCCACGCCTTACCACTTGGCTATGTCGCCGAAAAGCCCTCTCCCGAAACCGGGAGACCGGACTTACAACTCCCTGAGTTGGACTCGAACCAACGACACCGCGGTTAACAGCCGCGTGCTCTACCGACTGAGCTATCAAGGAATGAAAACGTGACACAATTATAGCATACCTCTTTTTTCGCTGTCTACCTTCTATATCTTTATTTTGAACTTCAGCCGGCTTTGGACTTGAGCCGGCCTGGTCTTCCCCTGGTCTTCCCCTGGTCTTTCACTGACAATGTCTTTCCGCCGGCCAAACGGCCGCCATATCTTCAAATCCTGCTCCGCAGCGGACAGACAGAATAACAGATCCGCTCCGCAAGAGCATTCAGCCCGAGATCCGAAAGGTAATCCTGCAGGATCGGCAGGGACTGGGTCGATTCCGGCCCGATGATGATCTCCGGGATCAGGTCCGTCAGGGAAATCCCGGCGGAGCTGCACATCGTCTCCAGGTCCAACGGATAATATTTTTTGATCCGCTCCTTTGCGACGTGATAGCAGGGCTTGATATGGAAGTCCGACGCCCCGTACGGCATAACCACCAGACGGACCTCATGCTCGCTGGAGAACGAAGGATGCTTGAAGGAAGCGGCATTCCTCCAAGCCTTGCGGATCATTTCATCCAGACGCGGGTTGTCTTCCGATACTGGTTCCCCCGCCGTCACAAGGCCATATATTTCTTCCGCCAGAGGATGCGAGTCCATATCATCCTGGTAGTAAACCTTCTGCAGGGAAATCGCCCCGCCCGCCATCTGTTCCAACAAATTCCGGCGCATCCCGATGCAGACACCCTTGCCCCGGTCCGCATACCGCTCCCACTGGGAAGCGTCGTCGCGGTACATGGAAAAGCAGGCGGCATAAGCGGAATACTTGAAATATTTCCCCTTTTCTTCTTCGAACAGCCTGGCGAGCGCTTCGGTCCGCCTGCGGTGCCCCGCTTCCTTCAGGCGTTTCAGGACCGCTTCGAAGATGCCCTTCATGAACAGTTCCATTTCCGCCGCGTCGTTCATGTTCAGCACATTGTTGACCCGGAGCTCACGGTTTTTGATGATGCTGTCGAACGCGATGAAATCGGTATAATGATACAACGTCATGTCCTGCTGTTCCATTTTCGCCTCCGCGGATCCGCCCTGTCTTTCCATTTCCTCTTTCAGTACGCTGTACCGCGTTGAAGCCGGAAGTGTTAAAACCGGCAGTGCTGAAACCGGCTGTTTTCAAAGCCGGCTGTTTTCAAAGCCACTTGTTCTTACGGAACCACATCAGGCCTCCCACTGCGATCAGAAGGGAGATCAGGATCACGATCGGATAGGCCATCCGTTCATCCAGCTCCGGCATGTACCGGAAATTCATCCCGTACCACCCTGCGATCAGCGTCAGCGGCATAAAGATGGAAGTGACCACCGTAAGTACGGTCATGATCTTGTTCTGCTTGGTCTCGGTCTGCGACTGAACCAGGTCCCTGAGCTGCACGATATATTCCCGGAGCGAGGTCACCGTATCCTCAAGACGTACGACCCGTTCGGTGAACAAGCGGAAAAACCTCAGATTTTCTGCGCTGAAATATCCGTTCTCATTTTCCTCCAGCTCCTGACCGAAATCGATCAGCTGCTCATAATGGACTCTCAGATCCAAAAGGTCGCCCCTGATATCATTCAGTTGTGCCGGATACGTGTCCAGGTTCTCCTCAAGGATCCGCTGCTCCTCCCGGTTCAGCCTGTGCTCGACCGACTCCAGCAAAGAAAGATCTTTTTCGATGATCTTCTCCAGAAAGTCGTAGAGAAAGCGTTCCAGCGAGGGCAGCTTCCACCGCTTTGTCCTCTGGATCGCGCTGACGATGTCCCCGGCATATTTCTCATCGTCGATCAGGACGATGCCCTTTTCGTCGAGCGCAAAGACGAAGCTGTGCCTCGGGCCGGTGATATCGTTCCGGTTCGGGATCAAAAAGGAGCCTGTCAGGGAATCATAGTTTACGACTGCTTTCGTCTCCTTCACATTGGCCGTGTCGAGATCCAGATCGATCATCATATCAAAGCTCTCGCTGGTCTCTTTCCATTCAGCGGAATTCATGACCACAACATAAGGAACCCCGGTCTCCTTGATCATCTCCGGAGGACAGTCCGTAAGCGTGTTTTTGATCTGATAGCACTTCATAAACGAACCTTCCAGTCTGTTCAGTTTTCACTTCGTCAGGTCTTCGATCACCAGCTCATAGAGCACCCGGTTCTCCCGGATCACGGCGGAATTCCCCGCAGAGATCCGGACGCCGTTTTCGATGAGCTTTTGGAACTTCTCCGCCGACGCCTTCACGTCCTCCGGCGTCACCTGCTTCGCGTTCTTCATTTTCCGCAG
>ONXY01000569.1 GCA_900321945.1 uncultured Eubacteriales bacterium
GCCGACCACCTTGCAGATGATGCCGGCTATGCCGAGAATTGATATTCCCCTGGCGACGGATTTCGCCTTTTCAGACATCCATAATCACATCCTTCAATATTTCCGCCAGGCGGACCGGGTAAAGAGGATGAACATCGGCAGCAGTTCCAGCCGGCCGAAAAGCATCAGGAAAGAGCAGACCACTTTGCCGAAGACGCCGAAGCCCGCGAAGTTCTCCACGGGGCCGACGCCGCCGAGCCCGGGACCGACATTGCTGACGCAGGTCAGGGAAGCGGTCAGGTTGGTCAGCGCGTCAAATTTTCCGTCCAGCGCCAGCAGGAAACCACCCAGCAGCACCAGCGCCACATACATCAGGGCAAACTGGGCGACCTGGCTGACAATGCTTTCATCCACGGCTTTCCCGTCCAGCCGGATCACGTCCATCTTTTTGGGCTGCCCGGTGGCAAGGATATTGCGCCGGGACATCTTGGCAACCATGTTGATCCGTACGACTTTGATGCCGCCCGCCGTTGAACCGGCGCAGGAGCCGATAAACATGGTGATAATAATCAGCATATGCGACACAGCCGGCCATTGGTTGAAATCGGCTGTCACAAAGCCGGTGGTGGACGAGATGGAGCAGACCTGGAACAGGCCGTACCGGAGAGAGGTGAAGAAGTTGCCGTAATAGGAAAGGTTGAAGACGGAAATCAAGAGAATGAATGCGACGATATAGCAGAAGTACCAGCGGAACTCCTCGTCCTTATAGAACGCTTTCAGCTTTTCACCGATCAGCGCCTTGTAATATAACGCGAAATTGACGCCGAACATGAACATAAAAACAGAAATGACGATTTCCGCCGCAAGATTGTTGAAATGGGCGATGCTCTCGCCGTAGCAGCTGAACCCGCCGGTGCCGGCGGTGGCCATGGTATGAACAATCGACTCATACGGCGTCAGGCCGCAGATCATGAGCACCACAAATTCGATCATGGACAGGAGAATATAAAGTTTATACAGGATTTTCGCTGTTTTTCCCGTCTGGGGAACGATTTTGCTCAGGGAAGGACCCGGGCTTTCCGCCTTGACCAGATGCGCGGTCCGGCCGGTCAGTTTCGGGAGCAGCGCCAGCGTCAGCACCAGAACGCCCATACCGCCGACCCAATGGGTGGTGGCGCGCCAGAGCATGACGCCATGGGGAAAGTTCTCGAAATTGGTAACGACAGAGGCGCCGGTCGTCGTGAAACCGGAAACAGCCTCGAAGAAAGCGTACTCAAAACGGGGAAGGAAACCGGAAAACATAAACGGCAGCGCGCCGCAGATACTCATCAGGATCCATCCGAGGGCGGTAATGATAAAGCCTTCCTTCAGACGCAGGTGATCCTTCGGATCGGGCCGCGGCAGCAAAAGCATCGCGAGGCCGACCGGAGCGACCAGCAGAATGCTGTACGCCATCGCACGGGTGTCGCCGTCCTGATGGACCAGCGAAACGAGCAGGGCAGGGATCATGGCAGCCGCTTCCACCAGCAGAATCGCGCCGAGAACGCGGATAATCAGCTTCCGATTCATCTGTACAATACCTCATTCAGATCGGAAATACCGGAATCGCGGGAGATGATCACGACGTGATCCCCTTCCTCAATATGATCCTTACCAAAGGGAACGATGATCTTTCCCTGGTGGACGATAACAGAAACCAGCGAACCTTTCCGCATGGACAGATCCTTCAGCGGAATGCCGATATAGGCATCTCCCTTCCGGGCGATAAATTCGATCGCCTCCGCTTTTCCGTCCGCCAGGCGGTAAAGCCGTTCGATCCGGGTGCCGTTGCTGTTTTCGCGGGCGCGGGCGTAACGCAGGATGGTTGAACTGGTAATCGTCTGCGGGCTGATGACGGAATCCAGCCCGAGATCGTTCAGGATTTCCATATAAGTCGTACGGCTGTTTTTCGCGATGATCTTAGGTACGCCGCAGCGGGCCGCATACATGGCGGTCATCAGGTTTTCCTCGTCCCGGTTGCTGAGGGTGACAAAAGCGTCCATCTGGGACAGCCCCTGTTCTTCCAGCAGATCCTGGTCGGTTCCGTCGCCCAGGATGACGTCGACCTTCGGCAGCTGCTCGCTGAGCAGGCGCGCTTTCTGGGGATCGATTTCGAACAGCGTCACATGAATCCCCATGGGGACGATCAGACGGGAAAGATAATAGGAAATGCGGCCGCCGCCCAGCAGCATCACGCTGCGGATTTTCTGTTTGTTGCGGCCAAGGAAACGGAAAAATTCCGTTATGGTCAGCATATCA
>ONXY01000567.1 GCA_900321945.1 uncultured Eubacteriales bacterium
CGGCAGAAACGTAAGATAATCGTGACCGGAAGGCGGGCACGCCCGGCGGAACGGCGCAGGCGACGCGCCCGCGCCGGCGCGGGAAACGGGGAAGGCACTTTTCCGGAGAAGAGGGTGCGGGGACAAGCCGGATATGGTATAATGCTCCCCGTACACCGGGTCCGGACGGGCGGTCCGGTGCCTGTTTTCCAAAGAAACAGAAGGAGTACACGAACGATGAAAAAACTGGCTGTAATCATGATGGCGGCGCTTCTGGCGCTGACGGTCTGCGCGGCGGCGCTGGCGAACGAAACGGCGTCCGAGCTTTTTGAGAAGACAAGGGACCTGCTGTTCAGGACGGAGAACGTGACCCTGAAGGCGACGGCGGAGTTCGCGCTGGACGGCGACTGGTTCAAGACCGCGGAGGGAACCTGGAAGCAGGACGGCGACCGGTCCTTCCGGGAGCTGGTTCTCCGCGCTCCCCGGGCGGACGGAACGGAGCGGAGGAACGGGTATACGATCGTGACGGAGGGAGACAGGCTTTTCCTGATGGAAGCCTTTACGCCGGGCGTTTACCGGCCCGGGTACTCCGCGGGCCGCAGGTCCATCCTGCGGAATACGGTGGAATCGGAAGCCCTGTGCAACCTGGCGGGAGCGCTGTTCTCGCAGGCGGACCTGCTGCTGGGCGAGGGCGCGGTTTCCCGGACGGCGGAGGGCGGCTACCTGCTGAAACTGGACGGGAACGCGCCGGAGATGGCGAACGCCGCGCTGAATCAGCTGGTCCGGTTCGCCGCGAAGCGCTATTTCGACATGGACTTCGACTTGCAAAGGACGGACAGGCAGCAGAGCCTGTACAGCTTCATAACGGTGACGGAGGGCCTGCTGTACACGACGCAGTCGGCCGCGGTCCGGCAGGCGGAGATCACGGTGCAGACGGACGCGGAGGGCAGGATCGCACGGGCGGAAGGCACCGCGGCCCTGGACATCACCACCTCATCGGACGGCGTGAAACAGCTGGACATCCGCTTTACGGCGGAGGTGAGCGATACCGGCAGCACCGAAGTGAAGGCCTTCAAGCCGGAGGATTACGGCGTGACCCAGGCGCCCGACATGTATATGGTCATGGACAGCGGCGAGGAGATCACGGGAGAAACGCTCCCGGAGAACGGCGCGCTCATCGACCAGATCGAGATGCGGGCGATGGAAATCTGGGCGGAGACCGGTTTCGACTCCACCGCCACCACCTCTGTCGCCTGCAGGACGCTGGAAGACGGCTACGAGGTGAGCTTCGACGGCGGATATGAGGAAACCCTGAAATCCTATTTTACACCGGACGGGCAGTTCACCTTCATCCAGGCCGAGCCGAGCGGCTGGCAGAACAGGAACATCGAGGAATACACCTACGACCCGGCGCCCGACGCGGAGACGGACCGGAAGGCGAAAGAGTTCCTGATGGGCTTCCTGGAACGGATCAGCCCTGAGAAGCTGGAGACGGTGAAGGACCTGAAGATGGAATGGATGTTCGAGGCGGACGGGGCGGTTTACGCCCAGTACAACGAGGAACCGCTGGACCAGGAGGGCGACGGGGTCCTGTTCGTGGTCCGGCTCAGCCCGGAAATGCGGATTGAGTACTACAGCTGCGTATCCAACGGATAAACGGCAGGAAAGCAGAATAGAACAGCGCTTCCGGCGGAAGCGGAAAAAGCAGAACGGCGAAAGATGAAAAATATGTACGGATATTTTTCCATTTGTTCCTGTTCTGCTTTTTGTGAATCTGTGGTATGATCTGTTTCGTCAAGAAACGAACGAGGACGGAGAGAGCCGCCGGAGGAGGACCTATGATCGATCTTCAGAATGTGACAAAGACCTACGCGAAAAACAAGAAAACCGCCGTGGACAGCCTGACGCTGCACGTGAACGGCGGGGAACTGTTCGGCTTTATCGGGCCCAACGGCGCCGGCAAGACCACCACCATCAAGATGATGACCGGCGTGCTGAAGCCGGACGGGGGCACGATCACCATGGCGGGGCACCGGATGGATACCGACCGGCTGGAAGCCCAGCGCCTGATCGGCTACGTACCGGACGGAAACGACCTGTACGACCGGCTGACCGGCATGGAATACCTGAACTTCATGGCGGACGTATACCAGGTGGACGCCGCCCGCCGCAAGGCGCATATCGAAAAATACCTGGAGCTTTTCGAACTGAAGGACGCCATCAACAGCCAGGTGCGTACCTACTCCAAGGGTATGAAGCAGAAGCTGGTTGTGATCGGCGCGCTGATTCACAATCCGC
>ONXY01000566.1 GCA_900321945.1 uncultured Eubacteriales bacterium
CCTGGACGAGGTGCCCCGGACAAAAACGCTGGGCCGGACCATGCGGATGGAATCGATCCAGTTCCTGAATACACAGTCCCTGGAATATGACCAGGATGAAGAAATGGCTTTTGACCTGACCTGGACCGCGCACCTGTCGGAACCCCGGCTGCGGATCCGGCTGGTTCTGCAGAGCAGCATCGGCTCCCCCATCGCGATGACGGAAACGGAAGCCTTTGAGGTAAGGGCCGGAGACCGGCTGACAAGAAGAGTCACCTTCAAAATGAAGGGCGTCGCGCCCGGGGAATATGTGATGGAACTGGCGCTGATCGCCGTCACGCCGAAGGGAAAAACCGTCACTTATGATACCATCCAGGACGTGAGCCGCTTTGTGATCCGGGACGACCCCGCGGTGAACGACGGTTTCGTCTGGATGGAACGGAAATGGGGCAATATGCGCCTGCCCGCGCTGGGAATAGGTGAAATCAGATAAACCGGGGGAACTTCCATGTACGACCATTCGTATGTCATCGTAATCGGGAAAAACTACAGTACGTCGCTGGGCGTGATCAGGGCCTTGGGAGAAGCAGGATATAAATGCATCGCGATCCAGGCCAGCCGGAAAAAGCAGAAAATCAAAACGCCGGAACTGTTCAGCAGATATGTTGAAAAATACTATTTGGCCTTCGGGGACTGCGAGAAGGAAGTGCTCCGGATCCTGGACGCCCTTTCGGACGGCGGCAGGAAACTGATCATCCCCATCGACGACTACAGCGCGTATATCCTGGACAAGCATTACGATTCCCTGGCCGGGCGCTTCTTTCTCCCGTCCGTGAACCGGACCGGCGGAGCGCTGAACGAACTGATGAAAAAAGACCGGCAAAAGGAAATGGCTGCCGGAAACGGCGTTCTGTGCGCGAAATCCGTCGTCCTGAACAGGAATGAGCAGAAGCAGTTCGAGCTCACGCCCGATCTGCCTTTCCCCTGTTTTGTGAAACCCAACATCAGCGCGGTAACCAACAAGAACAGCATTCAGCGATGCGACAGCCCGGAAGAGCTGAAAAGCGTCCTGAACTCCGTTTCCGCCGGCGTCTCCGGCGTGCTCGCGGAGGAATTCCTGGAGATCACGAACGAGTACGTCATCTGCGGCCTGTCCCTGGACGGGTATAAAGTCATCATTCCCGGGATGATCCAAAAAACAAAGGTCGGCGAGGGAAGCCTGAAGGGGATCACCGCAAAAGGCATACCGGTTCACGGAGAGCGGTACAGCGAGCTGATCCGCCGGCTGGAAAACATGATCCGGAGCATCCGCCTGACAGGATTGTTTGACATCGAGATCATCGAATCCAACGGGCAGTTCTTCTTCAATGAGCTGAACCTGCGGAACGGCGCGGCGGGTTACGCCGTCACCGCTAACGGGGTCAACCTGCCCGCCCTCTACGCGGATTATATGCTCCGGGGAAAGGAAATCCCGGACAGCTGCGACATGCGGTCGGAAAAGGATTTTGTCAGCGAAAAAGTTGAAATGGACAGCTTCGCGGGCAGGCATATTTCCTTCCGGGAAATGCGGAAGGATATCCGGTCCGCACAGGTCCGCTTTATAAAGGATCCGCATGATATAAAACCGTACCTGCACTTCCTGAAGTTTTCTTTCTTCAAAGTGCTGATGAAACGCGGAACGACAGACTGAAGGGGTACTGCCATGAATGAAGTGATTGTGATCGCCGGAAATGAATACCTGGCTGTCAGCCTGATCAGGTCGCTGGGCCTGGCGAACTACCGCTCCCGGCTGATCGCGCTGACCAAACGGACGTATATGGTTGCCGGAAAAAGCAAATATGTAACCGCCAAAGTCCGCTGCAGGGAAAACGCCGACGAAGTCCTGAAAGCGTTGGATAATTTCAGGTTGCCGGATCGGAAAATCATGATCATGCCGGCAAACGACCGGGTCTGCAGGATGCTGGACCAGAATCTGGATCAGCTGACACCGTATTTTTATCTTCCGAACATGGATAACGCCTGCGGAAATATCGCCCGGTTCATGGACAAAAAAGCGCAGAAGCAAAAGGCGATAAGCTGCGGGCTGAACGTGGCAAACGGAAAAAACTTCCTGACAGATAAAGAATACGATCAGACGACCGTCAGCGAAGTCTCCTATCCATGTTTTGTAAAACCCCTGGCCAGCGCTTCCGTCAAAATGTGCAAAAGGATGTTCCGGAAATGTGAAAACCCGGACGAACTGATCAAGGCGCTGGACGTCGCCCGCAATCACCCCTGCAAGGAAGTGCTGATCGAGGATTATCTGGAAATAGATCAGGAACTCTGCGCCTACGGCGTCGCGGCGGGAGGGCAGGCCTGCATCCCGGCGTGCGTGATTACGGAGCGAGGGGGAAAACTGGGACACGAAGGCGTCGCCTCGGAAGGAAAAGCGGTTTCGGCGGAACTGCTGGGGCCCGTCAAGGATCGGCTGATTCAGCTGGTCACGGAGATCGGGCTGACCGGATTGTTCTGCATCGACCTGATCGTCAGCCACGGCGTTATCTACTTTTCGGAGATCAATCTGCGGGCCGGCGGCTCCGGTTACGGCGTCACCGCCGCCGGCGTCAATATGCCGGCCATGCTGGCTGACGCGGTATACAGCGGCACAGCCATCCGGCCGTGCGAAATCGAAAAGGAAATTCGGTTTATCAATGAAAGAGTGGAAGTCGACCTTTTCCTGGACGGTTTCCTCGGACTGCGCGAACTGCTGAAAGCGCTTGCGAGCGACAGGCTGCACTTTATAAAAGATTCAGGCGACCCGGCCCCGTGGAGGACTTTTAAACTCATCGCTGTTTTGTCATGGTTCAAGCACAAGGGCCGGGCAGTCAGGAAAAAGATCCGCGGATAATCCGGATCATTCCGGAAAAGCATTCTCAATACTATTGCTGAAAGTGATCAGGGATTATGAAAAACAATCAGGAGTGTTCGGTCATCGTTTTCGGCCGGCTGTGCACCACCATACTCGATATCACCCGTTCGTTGGGAAAAGCTGGATACAGGGTTTATCCCGCCATTCAGACTCCTTACGACATTTATCCCAGGATTCTCAAAAGCAGCAGGTATACCACGCAGGTATGCAGGCTTTCCCGGAAAAGTCAGGAGCAGGCGCTCGACGATCTCCTCCGGTTTTCCGAATCGATACCCAAGCCGGTCGTGCTGATCCCGATCGACGACGTATCGGTGGAATTTATTGACCGGTATTTTGACGTATTAAAACCCTTATTCATCCTGCCGATTCATCCCGAAGCAAAGCAGGGGTTCCTGTCCGGACTGATGGATAAGCACTATCAGAGAGACCTGGCCCGGAGCGTCGGCCTGACGGTTCAGGATAACGAATGGAAGATTGATCTGCGCCCGGACATCGTGATCCCTGAGGTTACATATCCCTGTTTCTGTAAACCCGCGCTCAGCGCCGAAGGAGGCAAAGTCAATCAGAAAAAATGCGACAGCGAGTCCGAGCTGCTGAAGCATCTTGAGCATCTCAGGAATGACGGGAATATCCAAAGCGCCGTTGTCCAGAAATTCCTGAATATTTCAGAAGAATACATCGTCCTGGGCGTATGCACGGCCGATGAGGCAAAGATCGTCGGCGTCGTCCGGAAAATCGTCCGCACCAGAAACACCCCGGGGCTCGGAGTGATCGGCGTTCTTGAACCGATCGGGTCTGTCAGTTCCATGCGCCCCATTGAAGAAAACATCCTCCGGTTCCTGAAGGAAACAAAGCACGTCGGCCTGTTTGACCTTGAATTTTTCGAGGCGGACAATACTTTGTATTTCAACGAGTTAAACCTGCGAAGCAGCGGCCTGGGATACAGCATGAACAAGGCCGGGGTAAACGCCCCGCTGTATCTTGTGAATTCCCTCCTCGGAAACGAACCGGACGATCACTTCATGGACAACGCCGAATACGGGAGAACTTTCCTGAAAGAAAAGAACGCCTTTGAGGATTACCGCCGTTACTGCATCAGCTTCCCGACACTCCTGAAGTACTTTTTTATCACAAAGGATAAGCTTGCAGCTGAAAAAAGCGATCCTGTACCCACCCGGATTTTCTACAGATACCAGTGGCGGCAGGTGCTGAAGACGATGGCAAGAAAACCCCGGAGGCTGTTCAGGAAGCGAGGCAGATAATGCAGTCCAGATATGAATTGTGTGAGAAACCGGATTCCGTTTCCTATGCGTCTGTTGCCGAAGTTGTAAACGCCGCTTTTGCCTCCGTCAATAAAATCGGAATCAATTTCGGCGTCAACCACCTGACAGGGGACGAACTGGAGCAGGTCCTCCGGGAGAACAACGGGAAGTGCTTTGTCGCCCGGGATGGCGGCCGTCCCGTAGGAACGCTGTCCGTGGTGCACAGGAAATATAATATGTGGTTTTATAAAGGAGACGCCATGCGCCTGCGGTTCATGGCGGTACTGCCGGAATACTCCGGGCAGCATATCGCTTCCGGGCTGGTGTCCCTTTCCATCAGCTACTGCCGGGACAACGCGGCCCAGATTATTACCGTATCAACCCCGTCCAACAACAAGGCGGCTATCCACCTGTATACAAAACACTCCTTTTCGAAAATCAGGTACTGGTGGAACCAGGATCACCACGTGACAGACTTTGCTTTCTGGATGAACGCGGAAAAGCCTTCCCGCCTTTCCTGCGCGGTTCATCTTCTGAAGGACGCCTGCAGGACGCGGTCCAAAGGCAGGCGGGCATAATCAGCAAGCGAAAGGAAACGACAAATGAAGCCCATATCCATTCTGATCGCCGGGGATATCTTCCCGATGAAATATCCGGAGCTGTTTTCAGAAGGCCGGACGGACAGGCTGTTTTCAAAGGAAATCACCGATCTGTTTCAGCAGGCCGATTTCTCCGTCTGCAATCTTGAAGGGACTTTGACAAACGCCTCCGCCAGGAGGCCCAAATGCGGCCCCTGCCTGAAGGCCGATCCGGCAACGATCCGCGCCGTTAAGAACCTGGGGATCGATCTCGTTTCCCTGGCGAACAACCATATTACGGATTACGGAGCCCAGGGCCTGGAGGACACCATCGCCTGCCTGGAGAAAGAGGAAATCGCGCACTTCGGCGCGGGCAAAAACGCAAGCCAGATCAATCCCTGCGTAAAGCGGCGGTTCGGAGACAGGACCGTCTGCTTCTACAGCGTGGCTGAAACGGTGTTCAACATCCCGGATGAAAACCGGGAAGGCGCCAATCTGTACGACGAATACCGGGTCTGCAGCGAACTGAAGCAGATCAAAGCCGAATGCGACCTGCTGATCGTTCTGTACCACGGCGGGGTTGAATACTTCCAGTTCCCGACTCCGTGGCTGCGGACGCGGTTCCACCGGATGGCGGACTGCGGGGCAGATATCGTCGTGGCCCAGCATACGCACTGCATCGGAACCAGGGAAATGTATAACGGATCCTATCTGCTGTACGGGCAGGGAAATTTCCATTTTGACCAGCGCTCCCATCCGGAGATCACCAGGGCTGGCCTGCTGCTTGAACTGGTCCTGCAGGATGATTCCTTTGAGATGAAGCATCATCTGATCCACCGCGAAGAAGAAAAGGCCGTCTATGACGATCCGCAGGATCTGTCAGCGTTCGAAGAGCGAAACCGGCGGCTGGAGAACGGGGAAACGTTTGACCCGGAATTCTCCGCCTATTGCGGGGAATGGACCGGGAAATGGCTTATAGAATTCCGCGGAAACAGATATGTCGAGAAAGTTCTGAACAAAGTCCTGCCCGACGGCCGGTATCTCCGCTTTCTCCGAAGAAAATATGACAATCATACGGTTCTGCGGATGCTGGAACATGTGAGGGGCGAGGAAGACGCCGAAGTGATGCAGCGGGGGCTGCAGGATTTCTATCTGATGAAAAAACAAACCGGAAAAAGACCCTGAAAGGAGCAAATAAAATATGAAAAAAGCATGTATTCTGTGGATCGCCCTGACCCTGGTTTTCGCCGGATTCAGCGTTTCCCTTGCTGAAGGAAGCAACGGGAACAGACAGACCCAAACGCCGCCGCCGGAAACAAGAAGGCAGCAGCGGCACCAGATCGATGCGGAGGAACTCCTCCCGAATCAGGCCAAAACGATCCTGATCCCTACCGGGGAATCCGTCTGGCTTCGGTTTGTTCCGACGCAGACCGACGGCTACCGTTTCTATTCTTCCTGTGAGGAAGAGGATATGGATCCGGTCGCCTATCTGTACGATGCAAATATGGAACTGATCGCGGCCAGCGACGACGAAAGCGACGAAAACGTCAATTTCAGTTTGTCCTGCATGCTGGAGAGCGGGAAGACGTATTACTTCTGCTGTGAAAGCACCGCGGAAGAAGACGGCGAATGCCCGGTTATGCTCACCAGCGGAACAGGGCTGATCGACGCGGAAGCAGAGGATCTCCCTGAAAGCCCTGACCGCTACCTGACGCTGAATGTGAAAGCATACGCTACCGCGGGCACGGCGCTGAATTATCAGTGGTATCAGGAGCTTCCGGAAGACACGGAAGGAGCTGAGATGATTGATGACGCATGCTATCAGCTGCTTGAAGGGGAGAACCGGGAATTCCTGATCCTCGTCCGGCCGGCCGAAGACGTCGGATACTGCTGCAAGGTATCAGACAACCAGGGGCATGAGAAAAACGTTTTCTTCTTCCTCGAAGGCGGCGATGAAGAGGACGGGGACGAAAGCTTTGCGGAGGAAGACGAAGACGCTGAAGATGAAGACCCTGAAGAGGACGCCTGAACTGAATAAGAAAGCGGAAAAAGATGATCCTCCGGTACTGCTCCGGTTACACGATGGATACAGGATTATGCGCGGCAGATGACAGAATTTTTTTCCGGACGCACATACCGATATTCCAAAGAAACAATATATTTGCTTTTATGTTTGCTTTTTCCGCCTGTCGGCATACAATATATGGTATATCATTGTCCGGCAGCCCGGAACCCTTTGTTTTCTTGCATTGATAAGCAAAATCATATATAATAATATTCCCCTTTGTGGGCGATTTGTACGATTTTTGAAACACTTTTTTTGATACAGGAAAGGAGCCCGACATGAAAAAACTCTTCAGTTTGATGCTCGTACTGGCCATGCTGGTCAGCCTTGTTCCGTCCTATGCAGAAGACGGGGCAGGGATTGTTGAAGAAGCGGAAAGCGCGCCCGTAGCGGCCGCCGCCGAGCCCGAACCGGCGGAAGCCCCCAAGGCGGAAGCTCCGAAGGAGGAGGCCCCCAAGGCGGAGACTCCCAAGGAAGCCGAGGCTCCCAAGGCGGAAGCTCCCGCGGCGCCGGCCCAGTCCGAACCCGAACCTGAAGCTGAGCCGGAACCCGTAGCGGAGCCCGCGCCGAAAGCTGATCCGGAACCCGCGGCTGAACCCGCGGCGGAGCAAGCTCCGAAAGCCGAGCCGGAACCCGAAGCGGAACCGGAAGCAGAGCCGGAACCCGCGGCAGAGCCTGAAGCCGAGCCGGAAGGTGAACCGGAACCCGCGGCGGAACCTGAAGCGGAGCCGGAACCCGCAGCGGAGCCCGAACCTGAAACCGAACCCGAAGCCGAGCCGGAAGGCGAACCGGAACCCGAAGCGAAGCCCGAACCCGTTCCGGAAGACGACGAAGACGACCTGATTGAAAAGGGTTATGTGGCGCCGCCTGCCAGTCTGACCGTCCTGGGCGGAACCTATAAATCCGCGGACGTGGACTGGGTGGAATCTTCCACCGCACTGACCACCACAAAGTATATTATTACCTGGACCAACCTTACCACCGGCGAGGAAAAAAGTTCCTCCGCGATGTCCTTCAGCGCCGCGCCCTACACCGTGACCGGCCTGACCTGCGGCGTGGAGTATTCGTTCCGGATCGTCGCGAAGGATGGCACCAGCACAAGCGATCCGTGCTATTCTGACGACAACTATACGCCTGTGCCCGCCGTGCCGACAGGCCTCAACCTCGTCCAGGATCCCAGCAAGACCCTCACGCTGACGTGGAACGAAGTGGACGGCGCCAGCGGATATTACATCGACAAGTCCGTAAACGGCAGCACCTTTGAGCGTATAAAAACAACCAGCGCTTCCAATAAAACCTTTAAAGACACTGATATCACCATGGGCACAACGGTACGGTACCGTGTATACGCTTACCGGACTGTAAACAGCGTGCCGGTGGAAGGCCAGAAAGCGGAAGCAAAGATCACCAACCTGAAGCCGCTGGCGCCGAACTATGTACTGGTGGCGGTGGCCAGTTCCAATTCCGCGAAGGTTACCTGGCCCAAAGTGACCGGCGCGGAGAGCTACTCCGTATACCGCGCCACTTCCGAAGGTTCCTCCGGAATCTGCATCGGTTCAGCGGCGGCGGCAGATCTGATGTATGAGGACGGCCCGCTGAACGTCGGCCAGAAATACTATTATCATGTGTGCGCCGTGATCGACGGCGTGGAAGGCGCTGCCGCCTATTCCGCCGCCTACGAGCAGAAAATGGCGCCCCTGACCGGACTGAAGGTAACGGCGCAGACGGCGACCACCATCTCCCTGAGCTGGGATCAGGACCTGTCCGCGACAAAGTATCTTCTTGAATACAAAGCCGCGACCGGCAACCCCACCGCATGGACGGACGTCGGTACCTCCACGTATCACTCCAACGATCCGATTGAAGACAATGTGGACCATTTCGACGTGGAAAACCTGGATCCCTCCACAGTCTACTATTTCCGTATTTCCGCTGTAACCACCCTCGGCGGCAGCAGCTTTACCGGCGAACCCTCGGAAGCGGTGGTCGGCGCGACCAATCCCTCGCCGATCACTGACCTGGCGGTAGCTTCCTTTGATTACAAGAGCGTCACGCTGACCTGGTCGGAGGAATCCAGCTTCTTCGGTGATATCGAGATCTACCGGGCCACCACCGGTACGCCGAAGAAAATCGCTACGATCGGTTACGGCGCCGGATTCTATATGGATGAAACCGTAACCACCGGCACCACCTATACCTATACGGTAAAGGCCCTGGTCAAGATCACGTCCCCGAAAGTCATGGAACTGCGCAGCGCGGAAAGCAACGCGGTCGAATGCAAACCGGTAACCCAGGCTCCGTTGTCGATCATGGTCTGGTCGATGAACGCAAACACCCTGGGCGTGCAATGGGGCCAGGTGGACGGCGCGAACGGATACCGCATCTGGTACCGGAAAACCGGCGAAGACGATTATACCGCCGTTTCCCCCGATATCACCGGCGCGGCGAATACGCAGACCTCCGTATCCGGCCTCATCCCGGGCGCGGAGTATGATATCAAGGTTGCCGCTTACCGTCTGGTCGACAGCAAGAAAAAGATCGGCGAGGCAATTGAAACCGGTTATCCGGTGCGGCCGACTCCGGAAGAAGTGAAGACCTTCAAGCTGACAGTACTCAGCGCGACTTCGCTGAAAGCCAGCTGGAGCAAGCTGTCCAATGTCGATGGATACCTCCTCGAAGTTTACGAGGAAGACAAGGTAAACGCCTCCACCTATCATAACTATGAAGGCGAAGGCTTTGCAAACGGCGCCATCGCCATCGACCCCGCCGTTACTTCCTACACCTTTGAAAACCTGAAGACAGGGCGCCGCTATCTGATCCATGTGGCCGGATACGTCCTGAATCCGGACGACGAGAATGATGTCATAGAAGGCGTCTGGAGCGTCTGGGAAGAAGGAAAGCCGGTACCCGCCGCTCCGCAAACCTTCTCCGCTTCCTCGGTGGATTCCCATACGGTCAAGCTGACCTGGAGCGCTGTGGACCTGGGAGATATTGCAAGCAGCGGATATGAGATCATGTTCTCCAGCGACGGCCTGACTTATGCTTCTGTCGGTACCGTTGACGCGACGCAGACAGAATACGTCCACGACGAGCCCTCGAAGGTCTGCACGCCCCGGTATTACCGGCTGCATTCCTTCGTAAGCTATGATGAAATCGATGTCTGCTCAGAAGACAAAGCGCTGGAGATCACGCCGGTTCCCGCAACCGCGACAAACCTGGCGCTGAGTTCCGACGACGCGACGAAAATCGTCCTGACCTTTGACGGCGAATCGACCGCGGACTACTGGGTATCCCGTAAAGACGGAAACACATCCTATAAACAGCTGGGCAAGGCCACCTGGGACACCGACCACTGGAAGTATG
Source organism: uncultured Eubacteriales bacterium (assembly GCA_900321945.1). Next base: position 10,156 of record ONXY01000566.1, read on the forward strand.
AAGATACGCCCGTTGTAAAGGGTACCGAATATACCTACCGGGTGAAGCCGTCCGTAACCGTCGGCGGCAATACGGTTGAAGGCGCCAACTCCGCCACCATAGCCGGCAGGAGCAAGCCCGGCCAGCCGTCCACCGTAACCGCGGCGAGCCTGAACGCGAAGACCATCCGGGTGGACTTCGCCGCTGTGACGGACGCCTCCGGATACCAGGTGCAGCGTTCCGAAAGCGAAACGACCGGTTACGCCACCCTGGGCACGACCGCAGAACTGTATTACGAAGACACGACAGCGGTCGCCGGGAAGACCTATTTCTACCGGGTGCGCGCCTACTATACATACGGTTCCAGCAGCAAATCCTACGGAATCTGGACGTATCTGGATTCTCCGCAGGACGTCATCGGCGTCATGTGCGAACCGACCCCGCCGGACAACTTCAAAGTAAAGGAACAGACCTACAACAGCGTAACGCTGTCCTGGAAGAAGGCCGTCGGAACGGACGCCTGCCGTTACCGGCTGAAAATCTATGTTCACAGCACCGGCGAATACCTTACAGTTTCCGACAATATCAAGCTGGCTACCACAACCTACACCGTTCCGAACCTGCAGGTCGGAGAAGTATACGACTTCGATATCTTTACCGTCTGCAAACTGGAAGACGGCTCGGAAATGTCAAGTGTCTACAATACAATCGCGAACGTCAAAATCGTGCCTGAAAAGGTCACAACCCTGAAACTGGCCTGTGCCGCTCCGGTAGACGCCACACCCGGTGATTACTACGTCAGGGTGAACGCCACACCCGTCAACGGCGCGACCGGATACAATATCTACCGGTGGAAAGAAGGCACTACACCGCCAACCACCCCGACATACAGTGGTATTACATCCTTCCCGCACTATGATACATACATGCCCTTCAAGGTGGGCGACGTGTACTGCTACTGCGTGGAAGCCGTCGGAGAAGGCGGGGCCACCGGTGAAAAGTCCGATACAGTCAAGATCACCATTATCCCGCTGCCTGTGACCGGCCTGGAAGTAGTCTCGGCAGGGCCGAAGAAGCTGACGCTGACCTGGGACGATATGAGCGCGACCAAGTACCAGATCTACCGCTCCACCACCTCCGGTTCGCTGGGAACACTGGTCAAGACAGTCACCGGATTAACCTGGACCGATACCGGCCGGACCTGCGGAAAAGCATACTACTACACGGTCAAAGCCGTAACGGTTGACACCGGCGACAACAGCTATGTCGGCACCGCAAGCACCCAGGTCCAGGGCAAGCCCCTGCCTCTGGCTCCGACAGCCGTTTCCGCGACCTACTCCACGGCCAAGAAAGCGAAGCTGACCTGGACCCCCGGCAGCCCTGCGGGTGAGATCAGCGGATACCAGCTGGTATACCGTATTGCCGGAAGCGGAGAAGCATGGACCAGCGGCGGAACAGTCGCTGCGACAAAAACCTCCGGAACCGTGACTGTGAAGCTGACGGACAGGGATTATGAATTTGCCGTACGGGCCTATTGCACGGCAAACGACGTGAAGAAATACGGTCCCTATTCCGACGTCAGCAACTCCGTCACCCTGGCGCCGCAG
>ONXY01000565.1 GCA_900321945.1 uncultured Eubacteriales bacterium
CTGCGAGCCCCGCGGCGATGCGCCTGCGTGCATTTTTCTTCGCCCGGTCCGGGAGAACCGCCCGCTGCTTCCGCTCTTCGGGGGCTTCCTGTCCTGGCGCGGATTCCCTGACCAGCAGCTCGTCCTTTTTCGCAGACAGCTTCCAGTGAATGCGCCGGACGGGATCGCCCGGAAGATACGGACGGACGTCTCCGGGTTCGTTCTCCTCCCGGCGGACGAACTGCCGGACGGTTGTGAATCCGCGCGGCCTTTCAGCCGTAATCCGGTCCGGGTCAAGAAAAGCGGAGCGGAGCGGCGAAATCAGCGGAAAAAGCAGCGAGCCAACCAGAACGACCCGCGTTCCCGTGCCGTTCTCAAAGAAATACAGGCACGCGGCCGACGCCAGCCAGACCGCATAACCGATCCATCTTTTTTTCATCTCTTTCCGATCCCGGAAAACAGAACGCGGCGGTCGGGATTCTCCGTCGTTTTCAGCAGCCCGTCCAGAACCCGGTCCACGGTCGTTCCCTCCGCGTTTTCCTTCAGCAGGACACGGTGTGCGCAGACGTCCCGGAAGACGGCCTGCACGTCGCCGCCGGTGACATAGTCCCTTTCCTCCAGCCAGGCTCTGGCTTTCGCCATACGGTCCAGAAACAGCGCTCCGCGGGGGCTGATGCCCACTTCCACCGCCTCGTGCTTCCGGGAAGCCATGGTCAGCCTGCAGATGTAATCCAGCACCGCGTCCCCGGCAGTGACGGAACGGACCGCGCGCTTCATTTCCGTCAGCTCCTCTTTCGTCAGAACGCGGCGCACATGTTCAAGGGGATTGGCGTCCTGGCGGTCCCGCAGCATGGTCATCTGCGCTTCATAGTCCGGATAGCCCAGGGACAGCCGGATCAGAAACCGGTCCATCTGCGCGTAGGGAAGAGACTGCGTCCCCGCCGTGCCCACGCTGTTTTCCGTGGCCAGGACGAGAAACGGCGATTCCATCGGCCAGGACTGCCCGTCCACCGTCACCTGACGCTCCTCCATCGCTTCCAGCAGGGCGGACTGTGTTTTGCTGGAAGCACGGTTGATTTCATCCCCCAGCAGCAGATTGACGCCGTTCAGAAGCCCCGGCCTGTAGACAAAGGAGCCGCTGTTTTTTTCATACATGGAGAAACCGGTCAGATCGGAGGGAAGAACGTCCGGAGTGAACTGAACCCGGCGGAAGGACAGCCCTACGGCGCGGCTCAGCGCTACCGCCAGGGTGGTCTTGCCGACGCCGGGCACGTCGTCCAGCAGGACATGACCGTCCGCCAGAAACGCCATCAGGATTTTTACGGACGCTTCCCTTTTTCCGGCAATGACCTTTTCCGTTTCCCGCAGGACTTGTTCAAGCTGTTCACGCATGGGAAAAACCTCCCTGAAAGCACAGAACAGCAAGCCGTAAGGAGGCTTGCCGTGAACTGAAGCGTGCCCTCAGAGGGCGGCTGCAACCGCCCCCGGGGGCAGGAGATATGCCGGCTGCGGCATATCCTGACGTTTCCGTTACCTGACGGTGATCCGGCCCTGGGGTTCCGCGTAGGGATCTCCGATTCCGCTGCCCAGTTCTCCGGCAATATACATCCAGATCACGTCGCGGACCACGGCGGTCGTGACCGTGCTCTTTTCGTTTTCTGCGGCGGCTTCCTTAAACATGTAGGAAGAGTCCATGCCGTTGAAGTTGGCGTTGCTCGTGATGACGGCGTATACGGCTTCCGCGTCAAAGGGCTGTCCGTTCACTTCCTCCACGGCGGTCCGGCTGAGGGAAGCGGCGCGGAACCAGTTGTCGCCGTAAGCCTCGCCCCGGTCGTATTCCTTCGAGGCGTCCACGGTGTATTTCAGTCCGGACGCCTGCATGAAGGAGGCGCAGGCAGCGGCGGTGTCTTCGGCATAGGGCAGGCCCTGGGAAGCGGCCTCCAGCGCTTCCAGCAGCTGGACGCCGGTCATGTAGACCACGGCCACCTTGTTCGGATAGGGCAGCACTTCGGCGAGCTGCTCTGCGCCAAATTTTCCTTCCGGGAGATCCGCCCGCAGATTGCCGCCGTTCCACAGGGCGACGATGTGATCCGCGTCCGCGGCGATTTCGGTGTTGCCGGCGGTTACGTCGTCCTCCTCGAAGAACTCGTTGATTTTCCCGGAAACCGCGAACCAGCGCAGGGCGTCCGGCCACAGATCGCCCAGATTGGTCTCGCCCTTCCGGGCGGCGTCTTCCGCTCCGTACAGCACGAAGCTGCTGTACGCCTCCAGGGAATCATCCAGCTCGATGACGTTTCCGTGAGCGTCCGTAAACACGGAGGCGAGGGCGCCGGAAGCCGGGCCGCAGAGCAGGCACAGCGCGGCGAGAGAGCAAATGATTTTTCTGAACGCATTCATGGGGATATCCTCCTTTTCGGTTCGGTGCTTCAGTTCCCTGACAGCAAAAAGGGCGACAACCCTCTTGGGAGGATCATCGGCACCTTTGTGATACCGGAAACTGAAAAAACGGAATAACGGATAGCCCACTTGTGCGAGCGTCAGTCAGCTTGTGCTGATCCCGGTCATTCTATCATGGGTCAAAATGGCTGTCAATTGAGCATATGACGGAAGGATATGACGGAAAAACATCTCCTAAACGCCGCAGCTGTGCCTGCAGGTCAGGGAGCAGGGAAGAATCACTTCCTGCGGTTCGCTGTCGGGATGATGAATCTTATGGCGGATCAGCCGGATCGCGCTCTCCGCGAACTGGGTCATATCAA
>ONXY01000562.1 GCA_900321945.1 uncultured Eubacteriales bacterium
CCGGACGAATGGTTTATGAAAACCCTGCGGGACCGGCGTTCTTCACTGATTCACGACGTAATGACGGAGTACGAGAAGCGGCTGAAGTCGATGAACGCGCTGGACTTCGACGATCTGCTGATCCGGACACTGGAGCTGCTGGCGGACCATCCTCCCGTGCTTGAAGCCTACCGGAGACGGTTCCGGTATGTGATGGTGGACGAATATCAGGATACGAACAAGGCACAGTACGAGTTGGTGCGGCTGCTGACCGCGGAAAGCCGCAACCTGTGCGTGGTGGGCGACGACGACCAGAGCATTTACGGCTGGCGGGGAGCGGATATCCGGAACATCCTGGATTTCGAGAAGGATTATCCGGACGCGGTGGTCATCAAGCTGGAGCAGAATTACCGGAGCACCTCCAACATTCTGGACGCGGCGAACCAGGTGATTGCCAACAACGCCGGCCGGAAGGACAAAAAGCTGTGGACGGAGGAGCTCCCAGGCGAAAAAATTCATGTGTTCTGCGCGCGGGACGAGCAGGACGAAGCGGCCTGGACGTCGGAAAGCATCCTGAACCTGCGCCGTGAAGGGGAAAAGCTCGGCGATATCGCCGTGCTCTACCGGACGAACGCCCAGAGCCGCGTGCAGGAAGAAATGCTGATGCGCTCCGGAATCGCCTACAAGATTTTCGGCGGTCAGAAGTTCTATGAACGGAAAGAAATCAAGGACATCCTCGGCTATCTCCGCGTGATGGTGAACCCGTCGGACGATCTGAGCCTGCGGCGCATTCTCAACGTTCCGAAACGGTCCATCGGGGACAGCACGGCGGAAGCCCTGGCAGCGCACGCCGCGGAGAACGACATGCCTCTGTACAGTGCCCTGGTCGATCTGCCGGAAAGCCTCGGCTCCAGGGCGAAGAAGAGCGTGACGGAGTTCTTTCTGCTGATGACATCCCTGTCCGCCATGAAGGACAGCATGGATCTGGTTTCGTTCGTGGACGCCCTGATTGAGAAAACGGGGCTGGAAGCCCAGTACGAGAAGGAAGGAACCGACGAAGCGAAAAACCGGATCGAGAATATCCGTGAATTCCGCGGCGCGGTGAACGAATTCGCAAAGAGAAGCGAACAGCCCACGCTGGAGAGCTACCTGGAAAACGTGGCGCTGGTGACGGATCTGGACCGGGAGGCGGACGAGCGGGACTACGTGACGCTGATGACCCTGCATTCCGCCAAGGGGCTGGAATTCAACAACGTGTTTATCATCGGCATGGAAGAGGGGATTTTCCCCGGAAGCCGCAGCCTGGACGACGACGACCGCCTGGAAGAGGAAAGGCGGCTGATGTACGTGGGAATCACCCGGGCCAGAAAACGCCTGTATCTGTCCAGGGCGAACGTGCGGATGCTCTATAACCAGCTGAGCAATAACGCCCCCAGCCGCTTCCTGAAGGAAATCCCCGCTCGGCTGATCGTGTATGAGCGGTCGGGCGGTTCGGACCGCCGGGACGGCTGGAAGAGAACCGGGAGCGGATACGGGGCACCCCGGTATTCCGATTCCGGATATCGTACAGAAAGGCCTGCTCCCCGCTTTGGAGAAAAGAGCACGGCTGCCCCTTCATCCAGGCCGCTGGGGACGCCGAAGCTGACGCTGAAGGGGAAAAGTCTGGACCAGATTCCGGGCGTCAGCAGGGGATTTGTGCCCAGCAAGGCCCGGGAAACGGCAGGGGATTCCGTGAACCGCCTGTTCCAGCCCGGAGACCGCGTGATGCACAGAAAATACGGGGAGGGCCGCGTCGTTCAGCTGAGCGGGAGCGGCGCCGACACGCTGATCACCATTGTATTCAGCCAGGGAGATCTCCGCGAGTTCAGCCTGGCGATCGCGCCGATTGTGAAAATGGAGGGCTGATTCCGTGAACGAAAAAGAGAAGCGGATGCGGGAGCTGGTCGACCGGCTGAAGGAAACGTCCTACGCCTATTACGTGCTGGACAATCCGGTGATCTCTGACATGCAGTGGGATCAGCTGTACGACGAGCTGAAGGCGCTGGAGGCGGAAACCGGGATCGTTCTGGAGGATTCCCCCACAAGGACGGTGGGCGGGGAGCCGCTGAAAGGGTTCGAGGAGCACCGGCATCTGACCCGGCTCTGGTCCATGGACAAGGTGCAGAGCCTGGAGCAGCTGGACGCCTGGATCGCGAGA
>ONXY01000560.1 GCA_900321945.1 uncultured Eubacteriales bacterium
CGAGGGCGGCGGGGTGCTGCTGAATCAGTGCCCGCATCAGCTGGACCTTCTGCAGTGGCTGTGCGGCATGCCGAAAAAGGTGCGGGCTTTCTGTCATGAGGCCAAGTGGCACGATATCGAGGTCGAGGACGACGTGACGGCATACCTTGAGTTTGAAAACGGAGCCACCGGCGTATTCGTGACCACGACGGGCGACGCTCCGGGCACGAACCGACTGGAGCTGACCTTTGAAATGGGAAAAATCATCTGCGAAGAGGATCGTCTGACCTTCGACCGGCTGAGCGAAAACGAGCGCATCTTCTGCAGAACCTGTCCGGAAGGGTTCAAAAAGCCGGACATGGAGCGGGTCGCCGTGGAGACGGACGGGATGAACGAGCAGCATGCCGGTGTGATGAAGGCGTTCGCCGCCCGGATTCTGCGCGGGGAACCGCTGATCGCGGAAGGCACGGAAGGGATCCGCGGGCTGACATTGTCCAATGCGATGTATCTGTCCTCGTGGCTGAATGAAACGGTTGAAATCCCCTTCGACGAAGAGCGCTTCCTTCAGGAGCTGAACAGGCGCCGGGCCACATCGAAAAAGAAGGAGGACACGGGCGTCGTGTTCGATACCACGGGAACTTACTGAGCGCGAAGGAAAGTCGCGGAATGCTCCGCCGGACAAATTCGGGAGGTGCGGAATGAGTAAATACACGGATCTGGCGATGGAACGGCGCGGCGAATTTACGCCGGACGGCAGGCCGGTCTGGAACTGCTGCCAGGCGGTGGTGTCCGTTTTCGCGCAGGACGCGGGATACGACGGGGACGTCTGCAGGAAGGCCGCGACCTATTTCCGCGGCGGGATGCAGATGGGTTCCGTCTGCGGAGCGGTAACCGGCGGACTGATGGCCCTCGGCCTGGCCGGGCTGGAGGATCGGAAGACCGCCGATGATTTCGTCCGGAGGGTCCGGGAAAGCCATGACGGGATGATTCTCTGCAGGGATCTGCTGCGGGTCAACGCAGAAAACGGCGGAGAAAAGATTCCGCATTGCAACGCCATGATCCGGGAATGCGTCGGATACGCGGAGGAGCTGCTGAAAGCCGCAGGAAAACTGAATCACGAAGGCTGACAGCCGCAGGAAAACCGAAAAACGGAACAGCCGGATGATTCAAGCCCATCGCGGATGATCCGGCTGCATGAAATAATAACCACCCGGTTTTATTCCCCTTTTCATTTCCTTTGGATTTTTGTACAATTTTTCCGTGCCAGAAATACTTCAAACCAGGTCTGGCAGTATGTCTGTCTGCATTGAAACTGCAGGGAATCATGGGAGGGGAATCTATTTGTATCTGAACGCGTTTTACTTTCCGGGAGAAGAGGCGGAAACTGATTTTCTTTTCGGACTGAAAACAACCTATGACCAGACGGTTTATCCCTACGGTGTTCTGCCGAAGGTCGGCCTGGATGAAATCATTTTCCGCCCCATTACCATCCTTTACGGTGGAAACGGCAGCGGAAAAAGCACAGTGCTGAACATTATCGCGGAAAAGCTTCGGCTGATCAGAAACAGCGTGTACAACCGGTCGCGTTTCTTTGAGAACTATGTGGACCGCTGCAAAGCCGCGGTGGAAGATACGATTCCCCGGGAGAGCCGGATCATCACCAGCGACGATGTCTTTGACATGATGCTGGATATCCGGTACATCAATGAAGGAATCGACCGGAAAAGAGAAAAACTGGCGGATGAATATTATGTTCTGAAACAGGAAAGATTTCAGATCAAATCACTGGACGACGTGGAGCATCTGAAGAGAATCAATCAGGCCCGAAGCAAAACAATGAGCAGGTTTATAGAAAACGAATCCGGAAGGAGCGTGCGGGAACGATCCAACGGGGAGAGCGCAATCATGTATTTCCAGAGCAGAATCGAAATGGATACGCTGTGTCTGCTGGATGAGCCGGAAAACAGTCTGAGCCCTGAAAATCAGCTGATTCTGGCTGATTTTATTACGGACTCTGTCCGTTACTGCGGAAATCAGCTGGTTATCAGTACCCATTCTCCGTTTCTGCTGGCTCTTCCGGGAGCGAAGATCATTAATCTGGATGACCATTCCCGCGTGGTCGAC
>ONXY01000558.1 GCA_900321945.1 uncultured Eubacteriales bacterium
ATGCCCTTCAGCGGCAGATAATAGTTCATCATGGAGAACATACCCTTCTTCATCTCGCCGCCGTACCAGGTGTTCAGGATCACCTGTTCGCGGCTGGTGATGTTGAAGGCCACCGCGGTCTCGGAATTGAGCCCCATCGCTTTGTAATCATCGACCTTCGCCTTGGAAGCGGCATAAACCACGAAGTCGGGGGTAAAGTTCTCCAGTTCCTCGGCGGAGGGCTTGATGAACATATTCTCGACAAAATGGGCCTGCCAGGCGACTTCCATCATGAAACGGACGGCCATGCGGGTATCCTTGTTGGCGCCGCAGAAAGCATCCACCACAAAGAGCCGCTTTCCGGAAAGCTCCTTCTGGGCCAGCGCCTTCAGCTTCTTCCAGTTCTCCTGGCTGAGGGGATGGTTGTCGTTCTTGTAGCCCTCGGTCGTCCACCAGACGGTGTCTTTGGAGTTCTCATCCATGACGATGTACTTGTCTTTGGGGCTGCGGCCGGTATAAATGCCCGTCATGACGTTCATGGCGTCCAGCTCGGTCAGCTGACCTTTCTCAAAGCCTTCCAGCTCGGGCTTGTTCTCCTCGGCGAACAGAACCTCGTAGGAGGGATTGTGAACGATTTCGGTGGTCCCGGTAATTCCGTATTTGGTCAGATCCAGATTCGACATACTTTTACCTCTTTCTCCGCGGTCTTCATTAGCCTTTCACAGCCTGACCGCGATGCTAATTATATTCAATTTCTGCCGAAGATCAACCGTCCGCCGTAAAAAAACGGCCGGACGGTCTGAACCGCGCGCTCCCCGTCAGCCGCCGAACATGCTGATCAGGAAACCGGCGGCAATTGCGGAGCCGATGACGCCCGCCACGTTCGGACCCATGGCGTGCATCAGCAGGAAATTGGAGGGATTCGCCTTCTGTCCTTCGCGCTGGGATACGCGGGCGGCCATGGGAACCGCGGAAACGCCCGCGGATCCGATCAGGGGATTGATCTTGCCGCCGCTCAGCTTGTACATCAGCTTGCCGACCAGCAGCCCGCCGATGGTGCTGAAAGAGAAAGCGATGAGCCCGAGCACCACAATCTTGATGGTGTCGAAGGTCAGGAACCGGGAGCCCACCATGGTGGCGCCGACGCTGATGCCCAGGAACAGGGTCACGATGTTCATCAGCGCGTTCTGGGCCACGTCGCTCAGGCGCTCCGTGACTCCGGTCTCCTTAAGCAGGTTTCCGAACATCAGGCAGCCGATCAGAGGCGCCGTGGACGGGAGAAGAAGAACGATGAAGATCGTCACCACAATGGGGAACAGGATCTTTTCCGTCTTGGACACTTCGCGGAGCTGCTCCATCTTCACGGACCGCTCCTTCTCCGTGGTCAGGGCCCGCATAATCGGAGGCTGGATCATCGGAATCAGAGCCATGTAGCTGTACGCGGCGACAGCGATCGGCCCCAGCAGCTCCGGCGCGAGCTTCGTGGTGGTCAGGATGGCGGTGGGGCCGTCCGCCCCGCCGATGATGCCGATCGAGGCGGACTGCTGCGCGTCAAAGCCCAGCAGGTTCGCGCCGAAGAAGGCGAAGAAAACGCCGAACTGCGCCGCAGCGCCGAGAAGCAGGGACTTGGGATTGGAAATCAGCGGGCCGAAATCCGTCATGGCGCCGATGCCGATGAAAATCATGCACGGGTAGATTCCGGCCTTGACGCCGATATACAGGATATCGATCAGCCCTCCGTGAGCCATGATATGGCCGTAGGAATGATAGAAGGGGCTGGTCTTGTCCAGAAACGCGTCCCACAGATCCTGGTGATAAAGGGCGTCCGGAAGAGAGCCGTCCGGCGTCATGAACACGGAGCTCACGTTGGCCAGCAGGCAGCCTACCGCGATGCCCACCATCAGCAGGGGCTCGTACTGCTTTTTGATTCCCAGATAAAGCAGCACGCAGGAGATGGCGATCATCACAAGATTCCGCCATCCGTCAGGATTGCTGAAAAAGCCCGCGAATCCTGATTCGGTTACAAGCTTGCCGAGGGATTCTAACATCTTCTGTTCTCCTCCCCTTATCCCAGAACGATGATCGGCGTTCCGGTATCTACCTTCGTTCCCACGTCCGTCAGAACCTGGACGATCGTAGCGTCGTGAGGCGCCATGATCTCATTCTCCATCTTCATGGCCTCCAGTACGGCGAGCACTTCTCCGCCCTTCACGGACTGTCCGGCCTTCACGTTTACCTTGACAATGGTCCCGGGCATGGGGGAAGTCACCTGTTCCCCGGCTGCGGCTGCCACGGGAGCGGGAGCGGCGGCGGGTGCGGGAGCGGCAGCCGCGGGGGCGGCGGCAGGAGCGGCCGCGGGAGCGGCAGGCGCCGGCGCGATCGCTTCGTATTCATCCAGGATCATAGCTTCGCCCTGGTTTACTTCCACTTCATAGGTTTTCCCTTTCAGGGTGACTTTATATTTCATTTTATTTGACCTCCTTGATGGATACGAACCGAAGTTCATTCAGCGGTTTCTGCAGCTTGTCCGCGACGATGGCCATAATCATGGCCGCGTCCCGCGGATCCGTATCGTAGATCTTTACTTCTCCGGCGCTTCCCGGAGCGAGCTTCTTCTCCGCCGCGGGAGCGGGGACAGCGGGGGCGGCGGGCGCCGCGGCGGGAGACGCCGCAGATTTCTTCGCGCCGGCCGTCATGACTTTACCCACGATAATGATGACCGTCATCAGCAGCACAAGGCCGATGAAAACGACCAGATATCCCAGCAGCGCGTCGAGAAGATTGTTTCCGATATTCAGTCTTAAGCGGCCGTCCGCGGCTTCCGCCGCGGCCTGAGCGGCAACTTCTTCAGCAATAGCAAACGACATCTCTCCGCCTCCTTACGCCTCAACGATCGTATAGGTAACCTTCTTCTCGCGGTCCGCCTTCCGGTCCTTAAGGTATTTCTCCGCCTGAGCCGGGAAGCAGATATAGCTCATGATATCCTCTTCGCTCTCGGCAAGATCGCCCAGCGCTTCCTTCGCCTTGCGGAAATCGTCCCCGGTCCGCTTGCTGTCCTCGATGCGGCAGTCGACAGGCTTTCCGCCCTCGCCCAGTATCTTCGCTTGAAGAGCCGGATCCACGGGGGCGGGAGCGATGCCGTATTCTCCCTTAAAGTAATTCTTGACTTCGTTCGAGATGTTCTTATACCTCTCGCCGACCAGAACGTTGGTGACCGCCTGGTTGCCGACCATCTGGCTCAGCGGGGTGACCAGCGGAGGATAGCCGAGGTCTTTCCGCACGGCGGGAATCTCAAGCAGCGCCTCGTCGAACTTGTCCATGGCGTTCATGTCCTTCAGGTTCGCGATCATGTTGCTCAGCATGCCGCCGGGAACCTTATAAACCAGAGCCTGGGAATCCGTCGCCATGGATTTGGGATTGATCAGGCCGCTGTCCACATACTTCTGCTTGACGGGCTTGAAGAAGTCGTTAACCCTGTTGATGACCTTTTCGTCCAGCCCGGTCTCGATTCCGTACTGCTGGCAGGCGTAGAACAGGGTCTCGGTGGCCGCCTGGCTTGTTCCGTTGGAGAAGCAGCTCGTGGCGGTGTCGATGACGTCCACGCCGCTTTCAATGGCCTTTGTCAGGGTCATGTAAGCCATACCGGTTGTGCAGTGGGTATGCAGAATCACGGGAACCTCTCCCACGGCGTCCTTGATTCCCTTGATCAGGTGTTCCGCCTCGTAGGGGCTCATGGTTCCCGCCATATCCTTCAGGCACAGCGTATCGAAACCCATTCTGACCAGTTCCCGGCACATCTCCACGTATTTATCGACCGTGTGCACGGGACTCTGCGTATAGCTGATGCAGCCGGACGCGATGGTGCGGTCGGTGGCGTATTTCTTTGTTGACTCGAGAGCGGTTCCGAGATTCCGGAAATCGTTCAGAGCGTCAAAAATACGGATAATGTCGATTCCGTTTTTGATGCTCAGCTCCACGAATTTCTCAACCACATCGTCGTGATAGTGCTTGTAGCCCAGAAGATTCTGTCCTCTCAGCAGCATCTGCAGACGGGTGTTGGGCATGTTTTTGCGGATATTCCGCAGTCTCTCCCAGGGATCCTCGTTCAGGTAGCGCAGGCAGCTGTCAAACGTAGCGCCTCCCCAGCATTCCACGGAGTAGTATCCCGCCTGATCCATGACGGGAAGGATCTCCGCGTAATCCGCATAAGGAAGGCGCGTCGCCATCAGGGACTGGTTCGCGTCCCGCAGGACGGTTTCGGTAAACTGTACCTTTTTCATACGCAATCTCTCCTTCAGCATGAATGTGTGTTCAATCCATACCG
>ONXY01000555.1 GCA_900321945.1 uncultured Eubacteriales bacterium
AGCCGTTCATGAGCATCTGGATGGGCGAGGAAAACATGCTCGGCGTCGGACTCGTGTTCTGTTTCGTCGTCTATTACTATTCCATGGGCGCCAACAAGCTGATCAACATGTTCAAGGACGCGGCGGGCATCTGGCGGAAGGACCGCTGGAGGCCCCTGACGGCGGCGCTGGTCAATCTGGGCCTGAACCTGGCCACCGTCCGGTGGCTTGGGCTGTACGGCGTGCTGCTTTCCTCCGTTTTCTCCATTGTCGCCGTTCAGATCCCCTGGCTGTTCCACAACCTGTTTCAGGAGGTGTTCCCCCGCCGGTTCCTGGGAAGATATATACGGCTCTTCTGCGGGCTGACGGCGGCGGCTCTGGTTTCCTGCGGCGTTTCGTGGTTCCTGTGCAGCCTGTATACGGTGGACGTGTGGCCCGCCCTCGTTCTGAACGCCGCGGTAAGCTTTGCGGTTCCTAACCTGTTCTATTACGCCGTTTTCGGACGGAATCCCGTGTTCAGGGAAAGCCTTTCGCAGCTGAAGCGGAGCCTGCTGGCCCGGGGCGGAAAGGCGCGGGACGCGGATACGCAGTGAATGACGGGTCCGCCCCGCGCGGATCCGTGCGGGGGGTGCTCCCGGGATGCCGGTCAGAGAAAGGGGAACGGAAAAAAATGATCAGCGTCGTCGTGCCGGTTTACAATGTGGAAAAATACCTGAGAAAGTGCGTGGACAGCATTCTCGGCCAGACCTATGCCGACTTCGAGCTGCTGCTGGTTGACGACGGCTCGCCGGACGGGTGCCCGCGGATCTGCGATGAGTACGCCGCCCGGGACTCCCGCGTACGGGTGATACACAAGCCCAACGGGGGGCTGATCTCAGCCCGGAACGAGGGAATCCGCGCCGCGCGGGGGGACTATGTCTGCATTCTGGACGGGGACGACTGGGCCCTGGAGAATATGCTGCAGTTCATTCACGATACCGTGTCCCGGTCTCCGGAGCCGCTTGATATGGTGCTTTTCGCGGCTCACAACGTATATGAGGACCATATGGAGGAAACTCTCAACAACGTTCCGGAAGGGTTCTACGGCAGGGAGCGCCTGGAGAAGGATATTTTTCCCTTTCTGCTGACGGATACCCGGAACGGGCTTCAGGTGGGCGTCATTCAGGCGCACACCTGGGATAAGGCGTTCAGGCGGGAACTGCTGGCCGAACATTATACGCGGGAAGAGCGGATCCGCGTCTTTACCGACGTGCCCATGACCTACGAATGCCTTCTGCACAGCCGGAACGTCTACATCTGCAACGAGCCTCTGTATATGTACAACAAAACCAACGAAGGTTCCATCCGCGCCCGGAGCCGGGAGAATCTTCTGACAAAGAGCTTCTTTTATCTGATCACATATATGCGGGAGCACATGAGCGGCCTGGGCCCGTCCATCGACCGCCAGCTCAACGAATACGCGGCCATGCTGATCATCCGTACGGGAAAGTGGCGCGCCGAAACGGATCCGTCCCTCCGGGACGCCGCGCGGCATATAAAGGAAGGGCTCCGCGAATCGGATATGCTGTCGTTTGTATCCGTAAGAAACCTGCCGCGAAAGGCTGCAGCCGTTATTCTGCTCCTGAAGATGCATATGTATATGCCGGCCATGGCGCTGTGCGCCGCCAGGGTCAGGCAGCAGGAAAAACAGGGCGGGCGTCCGGGATGATTTTCTGACGGGCGCGTCCCCGGAATGACTGGTCACTCTTACAGATGGGTCCGAACAACAACGGAAAGCAGGTGGTATCATGTATAAACGGAGAGACCGGGGCTGGTCCCAGCACACCGACTTCATGGTTCTGGACTGTCTCTGCGCTTTTCTCAGCCTTCTGGCCGGATTTCTGCTGGTAGAGAAAGAATGGGTGCTGGACTCCCGTTTCTTCTGGTCAATCGTTCTGGAAACCATGCTGGTGAATCTGGTCGTGATGATCGTCATGGACACCTATCACAGCGTGCTGCATCATTCGCCGTGGGACGAGCTGCTCCGGCTTCTTGCCCAGACGGGGTATCTTGTTCTCATCCTTCTGGTCCTCCAGCTGCTGGGCCGGACGATCGAAACCAATCTGCCGCGGATCGCGGTGCGCGCGCTGCCTCTGTATCTGCTGTCCTGTTATGCCATGCGTCAGGGGTACAAAAGCTATCTGAAAAAGAAGCATCATATATTCAACCGGCGTTCCCTGCTCATCGCGCTGGAGGCTTCCCAGATCCCCACGGTTATCCCGCAGGTTCTCCGGTCGAATTACGGATACTACCGGTTCACCGGTATCGCGGTCATGGGAGCCAGTCCTTCCGAAGAGCAGGCGCGGCAGGCGCTGCACGCGCTGCGGGATCAGTATCCCGAGATTGAAACGATCCCGATCGTAGCCACCGCCGATACGCTGGAGCAGTATCTGACCAACAACTGGGTGGATGAGGTGTATCTGGACGTTCCTCCCAAAACCGACCTGCCCGTGGATCTGATCAACAGCCTTATGTGCATGGGCATCACCATCCATACCGCCCTCACGCGTCTGGACGATATCGAATCCAGACACAAGCACGTGGAATGGGTCTGCGGTCATCTGACCATTACGACCTCCCTGGGCTATATCACGGGCCGCGATCTCTTTCTGAAGCGGCTCATGGATATCGCGGGCGGACTGGTCGGCTCCCTGATTACCCTGCTCTTCATTCCGCCCGTGGGGCTGGCCGTCTGGCTGTCCGATCCGGGTCCGATCTTTTTCTCACAGACCCGGATCGGTGAGAACGGAAAGAAGTTCCAGATGTACAAGTTCCGCAGCATGTATAAGGACGCGGAAGCGCGCAAGAAAAAAATCGCGCGGGAAACCGGTCAGGAAGACCAGCTCATGTTCAAACTGGAACACGACCCGCGTATTATCGGACAGAAACAGCGTTCTGACGGAACGTGGAAGAAGGGGATCGGCGGATGGATCCGCGACCTGTCCATCGACGAGCTTCCCCAGTTTTTCAACGTTCTGAAGGGAGATATGTCTCTGGTCGGCACCCGCCCGCCTACGGTGGACGAATGGCAGCGGTACGAGCCTTTCCACCGGGCCAGAATGTCCACGCGGCCCGGAATCACAGGGCTCTGGCAGGTCAGCGGCCGCAGCAAGATCCGTGATTTCGACACGGTGGTCCGTCTGGACCGGGAATACATCGAAAACTGGTCCCTCAAACAGGACATTCATATTCTGTTCAAAACCGTATGGGTCGTGCTTCTCCGGAAGGGGGCCATGTAACGCTCCCGCGCGTTCCTCCGGAACCGCCGTTTTCCGCTCCGTCAGCCGGATCTCCGCGCGGTTTCAGCCGGGGTTCCGGAACAGGCAGCCGCGAACCTTATCCTGACCGGTCCGGCGGGACCGAGGGATCGGGAAAAGAACGCGGGCTGCCTTTTTTACGGCGTTCTCCCGCGTTGTCCGCGTGCTGTCCGCGCATAGGATGCATGATATTGCGGATTCCGCCGTCACCGCAGGCTGTTGATGGACTCCGTCAGTTTTTCCCGGTCGCAGAAGGTTTCGGTTTTTGTCAGGAACACGTCGGGATCGACGCCCCGGTCGGTATCATAATAGGAGCCGTTCTTGACGAAGGAAATCCGGTTGGGTCCGGAAATCTGGAACAGGGTTCCCCACGCGCTGCTCATGGGCAGCACGACGCAGCTGCCGCCGCCCGTCGTATCGCCGATCAGGGTGACCATGCCGCTTGACTTGAACACGCAGGGAACCAGGTTGCCGCAGGAGAAGCTGACGGGAGAGACAAGGCAGTACAGGTTCTTTCCCGCGAGCGTGTCCCGTTCGTCGAATTCGTGGTCCAGGTTGGCGCCCGTCAGGGGGTTGATGATGCTGAAGGGCGCTTCCTCCAGGAACCAGCTCATCACGAAAATGGCCGCGTCCGCGGCGCCGCCGCCAGCAGCAGGATCAGAATA
>ONXY01000554.1 GCA_900321945.1 uncultured Eubacteriales bacterium
TCCTCCATCAGGCTCCCCGCCACGGCGTACAGTCTGTCGTCCCCGTCCACGGTCATGTAGCGGAAACCCTCGTCGTCTATTCCGGAGGCATCTCCGATCCGGAGCGTTATTTCCTTTCCGTCCGCATACACGGCTGTCGCGGTCAGCGCGGGATCCTCCAGTCCGAAATCAGCCAGACGGTTTCTGTACTCTTCCGGATCCCCGGTCAGAATATCCTCATAAACCAGATTCGCGAGAGCGTCTTCCATCCGCTCCCAGAGTGTTTCATCCGCATACCAGCCGTCCGCGCCTTCCAGCGTCATTTTACCTTCCGCGTTTCGTGACGCGCTCCAGGGTTCCCGTCCTCTGACCCGGATCTGCACGCGGACAACCTCCTCCGCCTTTCGGGAGACGATCGCTCCTCCCCTTTCCGGCTGAACCGGCAGGGACTCTTTCTCTTCCTGAAGCAAAAAGGCGGCGGCCGTTCCGCCGGCTGTGAGCAGCAGCGCGGCCGCTGCCGCCAGCACTCTCTTTCCGCCATGTCCGCTTTTCCTTTTCTGAACCTTCAGAATCGTCTTCGCCCCCTTCCCGGCCGGTTTTCCCGCTGCCCGTCTCTGTTTTCCTATCTGTTTTTCCGCCGCAGCAGTACGATCAGTGCGGCCAGCAGCACGGTTGCCGGCATGACCGTAACAATCAGTGAACCCATACCGTTGCTTCTTGCGCTGAGCGCCGTCCTCACCGCGTTCCGGGCCTGTATATCCAGGCCGGAACCGTTCTGTCCCGTCAGATAAGCGATCATACGGATCGCCAGCTCCCGCGCGTCTGTCATGGCATAAATCTGCTCCTCCGTCAGCATTCCGCTGCTGCCGCAGATGAACGCCCGGCTGACAAACCCGCCCGCGGTGATCCGCTGCGCCTGCAGAGCGAGGGTAAAGGGACCGTCCGGATCCCCGTCTTCTTTTTCCAGGCTTGTCATACCCGCGCTCAGTTCCTTCAGGTAGGATGTTTTTCCGCTTTGCAGCACCGGAAACGCCATCAGATTCCGGTCCGTTTCCCCGGGCTTCTCAAAAGCCCGGCAGCCGGGAAGAAGCACAGTATCCGCTCCCGAGGCCACCATGTCCATGGTTACGTCCGTGCTCAGCATTTCCGGAATGAGATCAATCCGGATA
Source organism: uncultured Eubacteriales bacterium (assembly GCA_900321945.1). The sequence goes on from ONXY01000554.1 coordinate 1,149, forward strand.
TGATTATAGTAGCTGTTTCCGTCCGCCGCGTCCGCCACCACGATCCCGTTCAGCGGAAGAAAACCGTAGGATCTCAGCAGCGCCGCGTAATTCGGCATCTCGCCGACGGGATCGGTATAGTCGCATGTAATCAGCAGGCTGCCCCCCTGATCTGTGAACGCGTCCAGCTTTTTCAGCTCGGTTTCCGTGATATCCCGCATGGGGCTGAAAAAAACAAGCAGTTCGGCGGGATCCGGAGTATACGCCTCATCCGACAGGTTTTTCCAGATCACTTCATAATGATTCTCCGTCAGCAGGCTGACAAAAGCCTGCAGCGTTTCCCCGTCCAGTTCCCCGTGTCCCTGGATGATGACAGCCTTCGGGATCTCGTCCCGGGTAACGTAGGCCAGAGCGCTGGTTATCGCCCGCTCATAGGTGTATCCCGCGTAGCTGTAGTTTCCGGTGTCCGGATCCATGCTCAGGCTGATGAAATCCGCCGGGCTCAGGATTCTCCAGCGGTTTGTCCGCTGGCAGAAAACAATCAGCGAGTCGGCTCCGACGCTTTCCGTTCCCGTGGTAAACCGGGTCAGCAGCGCGGGGTTCAGGCTCGGATCGGCCTGTTCCCACGTTACCTTTTCCGACGCGGCCGCATAGCGGTCCAGCAGTTCCATCAGAGGCGCATCCTCGCGGCCTTTGGTAAACAGAGCGTAGATATGCACGGGATACTGAAGGTCGGAAAGAACCGCCCGCGTCGTCTCACTCTGTGTCGTAATGCCGTTAAAGGAAAGATCCGCCCTCCATCCGTTCCGTTTTTCCAGCAGCGTAACCGTAATATTCACAGCTGCCAGCGCCAGAATCAGCAGCGCCAGCATGCCCGTATTCATTCCCCGGGCTTTCCATTTTTCACCCTTCATCCGATTCCTCACCGTCGTATTCTCCGGAAATGATTGTCCGGTTCTGTCTATTTTCCGCTGATTCTTCTGTTTTCCAGATGATGTATGGTCATTGCCAGAAAAGCCGCCGCAAAGCTCAGCTCGTAAATGATCCCCGCCCAGCTGAGCTGACCCATCAGAAAAGCTTCGTTCCGTCTGTACAGGCTCAGAAAATCAATGGCGTCCCCGATCCATCTCACGGAAACCTGATCCCGCAGCAGGTCAATCATCCAGATCATTAAATTGGCGCCGAAGCCCATAACAGCCGCCGTCACAGGCGTCTGCGCGCATCCGCTCAGATACAGATCCATCGCCGCGAACGCGCAGCCCTGCAGGATAAATCCCAGATAATTCACGGCCAGCTCCGCCGGATAAATTCTGCCGTACACCGCCACCACCACGGCGTAAAGCAGCGTCGCCCCCGCTGCAGCCAGCAGCACGGTCACGGCCGCCAGGTACTTCCCGGTTACGATCCCCGCCAGGCTTACCGGGCTGGTCAGCAGCAGCTGATCCGTTTTCTTCTGTCTTTCCTCTGCCAGCAGCCGCATGGTCAGAACCGGGCTCAGCAGCATCCAGAGATAGCTCATCTGGCCGATGAACGTCGGAAGATCGCCGCTGTGCTGCCGGAGAATTGTGAGAAAGAACAGGATGGACGAAACCAGAAGAAAAACCCCGATAAAAACGTAGCCGACCGGTGTATAGAAATAGCTCTGAAGCTCCCGCTTCCATATCGCCTTCACAGAATCTCACACCCATACAGATCATTCCGGCGGGTTCCCCCGCCGGAATAAGTATATCACAGCTTTCCGGCCGCGACTGTAAACATCCGGTGAACACTTCGCGGCCTCGGATAACAGAAAAACGGCCGTGAAGCTCATTTCTGATCCTCACGGCCGTTTTCCCGTCTCAGTTACCTGATCGTTTCCGCGATCTGGCTGATGGCGTTCACCACCGCCGTCGTGGTTACCGTCGCCCCGGTGATCGCGTCGATCTCCTCAA
>ONXY01000552.1 GCA_900321945.1 uncultured Eubacteriales bacterium
AAATCAGGCGTTTTGCAATCCCCGTCAGTTCTCCTCCGGGCTTCGCGGTCAGAGTTGTTCCGTCCTGTTCAAATTGCACGGCCATTCGTTCCCGCTCCCTTTCCCTTGCCGGGTATTCCTTCCCGGGCCACTGTACCGGAAGGCCAGCATCGTAATATCATCAAACTGCGGCTCGTCCCGCACGAAATCGTCCAGCGCCCTGCGCGCGCTGTCCGCCAGTTCTTCCGGGGACGCGTCCGGATTCCGGTTCAGAACCTCCGTCAGCCGCTCTTCGCCGAACATCCCGCCCTCCGGGTTTTTCGCTTCGGGGACACCGTCCGTATAGACAAAGAGGCTGTCGCCGGGGCCCAGTTCAAATTCGCGGTTCCGGTACGACGCGGTCTTCAGCACGCCGACGACCATATTATGCTTGTATTTCAGCAGCCCGAAAGGTTCTCCGCTGCGCCGGAGGCACGGGTGCTCGTGTCCCGCGTTGCAGGCCACGCCTTTGCCCGTGGAAAGCTGCAGAACCGCCGCCCACACTGTCACAAATGAGGATGAAGCGTTTCCCTCGCAGAGCTGGGCGTTCGCGTGCGCCATCGCCTGCGCGGGATCGCAGCCGCTCAGGAGCTGATTTTTGATCAGCGACTTGGCAACCATCATGAACAGCGCGGCGGGAATGCCCTTTCCGGAAACATCCGCGATGACCAGCGCAAGATGATCGTCGTCGATCAGGAAGAAATCATAGAAATCGCCGCCGACGTCCCTGGCGGGGGTCATGGATGCGAAGAGTTCAAACTCCCCCCGGTCCGGGAACGCCGGAAACGCACTGGGCAGAGCGCCGGACTGAATCTGTCTGGCCAGGTCCAGTTCCGTCCGGATCCGCTCCTTTTCCGCGGTATTCCTCCTGATCTCTTCCTCGTGTTCCGCCAGATCCCGTTCCATACCGGCCATGACGCCGGTCAGGTTTTCCAGCTCGTCCCCCGTATGGATCCCGATAGAAGAGAAATGGTCCGAGCGGGCAACGCCGTTCATCTTATCCCGGGCATAGGCCGAGGCGGTTTCCGCGATGGTTTCGATAGGGGCAGCCACGGTCCTTTTCATATGCCAGCCCGCGGCAAAGGCAATCAGCAGCGTAAGCGCCAGCATAACGATGCTGACTCTGAGGGTGTAACTGGCAGCCTTTTCGTTCACGCTGTCGATCGTCAGCTCCGCCACCAGGCAGACAGGATTCCGTTCCTCTTCTCCTGCGGCGTCCGCGCCTTCATCCAGAACAGGGTAAACGGCAAGGCATTCCCTGCCGGTTTCTTTCGTATTCCGGAAAAAGCACAGGGCGCTGTCTTCCGTCCCGTCCGGTTTTTGATTCTCCGCAATTTTCTCCGCCCAGTCAGCCGGGATTTCAAACCAGTCCCCGGGAGAGCGCGAAACACCCCCGGCTGCGTTCGCGAGGCAGACCAGCGCGCTGTTTTTTCGATCCAGCGCGCAGACGGCGATCCCCGACACATCCGTTCTGTAGTTCTCCAGCAAATCTGCCAGGAAGAATCCGGATCCGTCGGGATTGCCCGCCGATCCTGCGGACCGGAAAAGGTTCCGGTATTCCTCCGTCCCGGTCCTGCTCCGCTCCTCCCGGGTCAGGCTGTTGTAAACCGCCATCACATCCGCGGAAAGACCGGCGGCATCCCCGCTGTTCTGCACAGCAGCCGCCGCCCGGACCGCAGTGCTCCTGGCCCGGGAGATGAACACCTGCTGAAGAGAATCAGCGTAAATAACCAGGCCGGCCAGAATCGTCGTAACTCCCAGCACGATGCAGCTGATCACGGCAAAAAGGACGATTCGGACCGCTATTCTTGCCCTTCGGGGGTTTCTCTGTTCCATCATACCACCTGGCCTGTTCTGTCTGTTCTGTTCCCGGGACCGGATCCGCCCTTTCGTCATATCCGGGGCAGACGGGGTATCCGCCGGCGATAAAGACCGCTGATCGTACCGGCGCGGGCGCATTATCGCTTTCTCAGAGCAACCGGTTATTTAATCATTTTATCAGAAAACACAGATCAATACAATCCGGAACACGAACCGCGGCTGTCAGATTAAAGAACCTGCAAAAGAAGAGCAAACTGAAGAAAACAGGTATTCCACCGATCCCGGCAGTCGGCTCCCTTCCAAACCCCATCCGTGGCAATCCCCTTGCAAGCCTGTTTCTGTCTTTACAATGAAATTCTCACTTGTTATAATTGTATCCGACGGGATGCATCCTGTCATTTTTTAAATCGATCAAACGGAAAAAGAGAGGTTCATCCCCGAAAGGAGACGCGGAAAATGGCGAAACAAACTGCGCGGCAAGCCGACGGCGTGGAGCAGAAACTGATTGCGTTCAGCCGGCAGAC
>ONXY01000551.1 GCA_900321945.1 uncultured Eubacteriales bacterium
GCGCGTGTCGCGTCCGGTCACGATGAACAGGAACAGCGCGAGCAGGAGCGCGAATCCGAAGAACTTGCTGAGCACGGACAGCGCGGACACGACGCCGAACAGGACCCAATCGGTCATGCGGTTATTTTTCACCCCGCGGTAACAGTAGAACGTCATCATGGGCCACAGCGCCATGTGCGGCAGGTTCACGTTGAACTTGGCGGAGTCGAACGTATAAAAAAGGATCGTAGTCAGCAGAATGACGGAAAAGACGGCCTTCTCCGTGCTGAAAAACTCTTTTCCCAGGCGATACACGTATATAAACCCGATAATCAGCATCACCTGACTCAACAGATACATCGCGAAATCCGTGTGTGCGAACATGATCGTGAAGATTCCCGCCAGCCATGCGGCGAGCGGCGGATGCTTCGCGTTGCCCATGGAGAACGGATGGCTCCACATGATCGTTTCAATCGTGTCGAGCGGGAGCACCGTGTAGAAGATGGAGGGAATGGCCGTCAGAAGGATCAGCCAGACCGCCATGAAGATGATGAGATAGCGGAAAAGACGTTTGTCGTGGTCGTTTATAGTCATGATGGGAATGTGCCGGGGGGTGGGCTTCGTCCGTGTTACGGACGGATCGCCGGTGAATTGCAAAAAGGGGAATAAATAATCTACACCCGTAAGCGGGTGTTTTCAAGAGTCAGGCGCGAAAACGTTTCAGAATTTCGGTATCCGAAAAGTGATGTTTTCCCTCGCGCGTTTCCTGCCAGGTCTCGTGGCCTTTGCCCGCGACGAGCAGAATGTCACTTGCATGCGCTTTGCTCACGGCGAGCTCAATGGCCTTAGCGCGGTCGGGTTCCACGAGATAATGTGTTCCGGCCGGGATGCCGGATTCGATCTCGCGGATGATGTCCATCGGGTCCTCGGAACGCGGATTGTCGCTGGTGATGACGGCGAGATCGGCGAGCCGTGCGGCCGCTGCGCCCATTCTGGGGCGTTTCGTGCGGTCCCTGTCGCCGCCGCATCCGAAGATGACGATCAGACGTCTGTCTGCCGTTAAAACGGCCCGCAGACTGGTTAAAACGCGTTCCAGCGCATCGTCCGTGTGGGCGTAGTCCACGAATCCGGTCGCGCCGCATGCCAGCGGAACCGCCTGAAGCCGTCCGGGGACGTGCGGCATGGATGCCGAAGCCTCCAGCAGCGCATCGAACGGCAGTCCGGTTCCATACGCCATGCAGAGCGCGGTCAGGCAGTTCGCGGCGTTGAACGCGCCGGGCAGAGGCAGACACAGGGACGCATCGTGTCCATCGAGCGTGAATTCGAGTTCGGAAAATGCCGGGTTGAGAGTGAGTTTCCGCAGGGAACAGAACGCATCGGGCCGGCCCGTGAAGGAAATGGGCAGGATGCGAAGCGCCGGGCGTTCCCGTTTCAGCTCGGAAACGAGCCGTGCGCCTGCCGGATCGTCGGTGTTGACGGCCGCCGGAGCATCGTCGGCGAGGAGTTCGCGGAAGAGAATCTTCTTCGCCTGATAATAGTTCTCCATCGTGCCGTGGTAGTCCAGGTGGTCGCCCGTGAGGTTCGTGAACGCGGCCGAGGCGAATTTGAGCGTGCCGGAGCGGTGCTGGTGCAGGCCGTGGCTGGAACTTTCCATAACCGCGTCTGTGACGCCGTTGGATTTCATCGCGGCGAACATCTCCTGCAGCGTGAACGCGTCGGGCGTGGTATGTTCGGACGGTTCTGGTCCCGCGCCGAGGTCACAGCACACGGTCGAGATCAGCGCGGTCTTCGCGCCGGATTTGACCGAGTCGAGGTAATGCCGCATGAAATATGCGGTCGAGGTCTTGCCGTTTGTGCCCGTGACCGTATGCACGCGAATGGCGTCCGAGGGCCGCCGGAAGAATGTTTCGCAGACAATCGACCACGCGAAATAGGAGTCCGCGACACGGAGGACGGGAATGCCGGGGGGCAGGGGGGCGCCGTAATCCGCCGCGATGACGAGCGCGGACGCGCCCCTCTGAACGGCATCGGGAATGAATCTGTGGCCGTCGGCTTTCGCGCCCCGGATCGCGAGAAAGAGGGTGCCGGGCGTGACCTTCGACGAATTATTCGCGACTGAGGAGATGAGCGGATCAGAGGCGGGGGTGAACGGCGCTGCCAGCAGTGGTTTCAGCACCTCGGCGAAGATCGACAGGGGCAGCGGCTGCATGGCTCAGGCTCCGGCGGGTTCCAGAAGCTCGAGATGCGTGGAACGAGACGCCTTCAGGAAGACCGTGCTGCCCGCCTCGATCCGAACTGACGCGTCCGCGGCGTCCTTCGACGACGGATACGCCGTGCAGTCCAGGCCGGTTTCCTGTGCGGCGGCGGTCATGTGCGGGCCTACGGCGAGGAAACGCGCGCCGGGGAAGAGATGTTTCGCGAGGGCGCAGACGGAGCGGTGGCCTTCGGCGGACGATGCGCCGAGTTCGCCCATGTCGCCGAGGATGAGCACGAGTTTCTTGGGGTTTGCGAATTCGGAAAGCCAGTTCAGCGAGGCCGCCATGCTGTCCGGATTCGCGTTGTACGCGTCATTGATCCACGTCGAGC
>ONXY01000550.1 GCA_900321945.1 uncultured Eubacteriales bacterium
CTGCTGAGCCGGAGAATGGAGAAATACGAAATCCGGGATTTCTACGTTTCACCCCTGGGACGGGCCAGGGAGACCGCGGAGTACACGCTGCGCCGGATGGGACGGGAAGCGGAGACGCTGCCCTGGCTGGAGGAGTTCCGCGCGCGGCATACGGATCCGGAAACCGGAAAATCCAGGATCGTGTGGGACTGGAAACCGCGGAACTGGACCCGGTATCCGGAGAGTTTCGACCCGGAAGGCTGGACGCGGATTCCGCCCTTCCTCGGAAGCGACACGGAACAGATCTGGCGGGAGACAAAGGACGGCGTGGACGAACTGCTGGCCCGCTACGGGTACCGAAAGGACGGTCCTGTCTGGAAGACCGCGGAATCTTCCATGGATACCATCGCCCTCTTCTGCCATTTCGGCATTATCATGGCAGTCCTCGGATATCTGACGGACATCTCCCCCATGATCCTCTGGCACAGGACGATCTGTCTGCCGTCCTCGGTGACGGAGGTCGTGACGGAGGAGCGGATTCCCGGGGAAGCGTTCTTCCGGATTGTAAAGGCCGGCGATCTGGCGCATCTGGAGATGAACGGACATCCGCGCTCCACCCACGGGCTGTACCCGGAGCGTTACACGGGCGTGGATTCCACGGATCCGCGCGTAAACGGAATGCCCCAGCGGAAGGATCCCTGAGCGCGGCGGCTTTTCGGGAAATGCGAAAAGAACAAAAAAATTGTGCATAAAGGCAAATAATTTGGTTTTTTCCCTTGAAAAACAGAAAAAAACAGGTATAATGAAGAGGACAGAAACAGAACCGCCGCAGGCGGCGGAGAAGAAGGAGAGGATCGGGGAATGGCGGCGAAGAAGACCGTGAAGGCGGAGAAAACGATTGTGACCGGGAACGTGCAGGAAGAGAAGATGAAGGCGCTGGAGCACGCGCTGGCGGATCTGGACAAGCAGTTCGGCAAAGGCTCCGTGATGAAGCTGGGGGCGGATTCCGTGGGCCGGGATATTCCGGTGATTTCCACGGGCTGCCTGACGCTGGACGCGGCGCTGGGCGTGGGCGGCATCCCCCGGGGCCGGATCGTGGAGATTTACGGTCCCGAATCCTCCGGCAAGACCACCGTGGCGCTTCACGTGGTCGCGGAGGCGCAGAAGGCAGGCGGCATCGCCGCGTTCGTGGACGCGGAGCACGCGCTGGATCCCCTGTACGCGAGAAAGCTCGGAGTCAATATCGAGGATCTGTACGTCGCGCAGCCCGACACGGGCGAGCAGGCGCTGGAGATCACGGAAGCGCTGGTCCGGTCGGGCGCGCTGGATGTGGTGGTGATCGACTCGGTGGCGGCGCTGGTGCCGAAGGCCGAGATCGACGGCGAGATGGGCGAGTCCTTCGTCGGCCTGCAGGCCCGGCTGATGAGCCAGGCGCTGCGGAAGCTGACAGGCGTGATCAACAAGACCGGCTGCGTGGCGGTGTTCATCAACCAGCTGCGGGAAAAGGTGGGCGTTCTGTACGGAAATCCGGAGACGACGCCCGGAGGCCGGGCGCTGAAATTCTATTCCTCCGTGCGGCTGGACGTGCGCAAGGGCGAGCCCCTGAAGAACGGGAGCGAGGTCATCGGAAACCGCACGAAGGTAAAGGTGGTCAAGAACAAGGTCGCCCCGCCCTTCCGCGTGGCGGAGTTCGACATCATCTACGGCGAGGGCATCAGCACGGAGGGGACGCTGCTGGATATGGCCGTGGAGCGGGATATCATTCACAAGAGCGGCGCCTTCTTCAGCTACGGGGACATGCGCCTCGCCCAGGGGCGCGACAACGCCCGCCTGTATCTGAAGGAACATCCGGAGCTGACGGCCGAGATCGACCGGAAGCTGCGCGAAGAGCTTTTCGCCCCGAAGAAGGAAACTCCGGAAGACGCCGCGGCCGTGGCCGCGCAGCAGGAGGAGGAAGAGGACGACCTGGCCCTGCTGGAGGAGGACCTGGAGGACGGGGAGATCTGACGCCGCCCCTGCGGGGGGAACGCCAAAAAACATCCGAAATACATTTTCCCCCTTGCGCGTTTCCGTCCGGTATGCTATGATCTGCTAAACCGTTGAAGAAGAGTGAGTACTTTTTCCAGTGTTCCTCACAGAGAGCCGCCGGCGGTGGAAGCGCGGCAGGAGCCGGTAAAAGGAATGGACTTCCGAGGGCGAGCAGAAAGGGTTCCGGCCTGAGTATGTGAGACGGAGACGACCCTCCGTCATCAAAGGTCAGCGTATGAAAGTACGCGTCGAGAGGGCGCGGCAAGCGCCAAGCCGGGTGGCACCGCAGGGTTGATGATTCAAGCCTGTCCCAGCGAAACAGAAACTGGGACAGGCTTTTTCTGTCCCGACAGAAAGAAAGGAGAATGAACCATGTCCAGCAGCCGTGAAATTCCCTACAAGATCTATCTGACCGAATCCGAGATGCCCGCGTACTGGTACAACCTGCGGGCCGACATGAAGAACAAGCCCGCTCCGCTGCTGAACCCGGGCACCCATCAGCCGATGACCGCTGAGGAGCTCTCCGGCGTGTTCTGCGAGGACCTGGTGAAGCAGGAACTGGACAACGACACCCGGGAATACCCCGTGCCGCAGGAAATCCTGGATTTCTACAGAATGTACCGGCCTTCCCCCCTTGTCCGGGCCTACTGCCTGGAGAAAAAGCTGAACACCCCCGCGAAAATCTACTATAAATTCGAAGGCAACAACACCAGCGGCAGCCACAAGCTGAACTCCGCCATCGCCCAGGCCTACTACGCGAAGCAGC
>ONXY01000549.1 GCA_900321945.1 uncultured Eubacteriales bacterium
CGGGTCGTCGTTATACAGCTCACCCCGGGCCGGGCTGCCGGCCCATTTGCCGGTCAGATAATCGTTCAGGTATTTCTTATGGGGGACTTCCCGCTGGGCGAAACGGCCCAGGAATTCGTAGTCCAGCCCCCAGCCGATATCGTCGTGGCAGCGGAGATAGTTGAGGAAGGTATATTCCCGGGGCAGGGAGAAGACCTGGGACAGCTGATGGGCGAGGAGCCGGACGTCCCGGGTGGCCACGGTATGCCACAGGGTGGCCATGGTGGTCACGTTATAGAGCAGATGACATTCCGGCTTCTCCACCGTGCCGAAATAGGGAACGACCTTGCTGGGTTCCATGACGACCTCCCCGAGCAGCAGCGTGCCCGGGCAGACGATTTCGCAGGCCATGCGCATCAGGCGGACCAGCGTGTGCACCTGAGGCAGGTTGCGGCAGGACGTTCCGAGCGCCTTCCAGATATAGGGGACCGCGTCCAGACGGACGACGTCCACGCCGTGATTGCACAGGAACATCATATTTTCGGTCATGTCGTTGAAAACGACGGGATTGGCGTAGTTCAGATCCCACTGGTAGGGATAGAAGGTCGTCATCACGACTTTCCCTGCTTCCTCGCACCAGGTGAAATTACCCGGAGCCGTGGTGGGGAACACCTGGGGCACCGTCTGCTCGAAGGCGTTCGGGATCGTCCAGCCGTCGTAGAAGAAGTACCTGTCCTGATACTCCTTTTCCCCGGCCCGGGCCCGGCGGGCCCATTCATGGTCCTCGCTGGTATGGTTCATGACAAAGTCCAGGCAGACGGCGATGCCTCTCTCATGGCAGGCGGCCGCCAGCCGCGCGAGGTCCTCCATGGTACCCAGCTCCGGCTGCACCTTCCGGAAATCGCTGACGGCGTAGCCGCCGTCGCTGCGCCCTTCGGGGCTTTCCAGCAGGGGCATGAGGTGCAGATAGTTGACGCCGCATTCCGCGATGTAGTTCAGCTTCTTCCGGACGCCGTCCAGCGTTCCCGCGAAAGCGTTCACGTACATCAGCATGCCTACCAGACCGTGCCCCTTATACCAGTCCGGATCCGCTTCCCGGACCCGGTCGATCCGCCGGAGCTCCTCCGGGCGCTCCTCCCAGGCACGGTACAGCATATCGGTGAAATATCCGTACGCCTTCATATCGCCGTGATACAGCTCGCAGTACAGCCACTTCAGTTCGTCCTCATGGCGGCGGAAACGGTCCGCGAATTCGGCATGCCACTGTTTCTTCATATGCCTGTTCCTCCCGTATGCTTCGCGCGCCGCCGCGGCGGCGCTTTCTGTTTCCGGTCTGTCCCGTATATTCCCGATGGGGTTCTCTTGAAGGCATTATACCAACAGAACCGGGGAAAGGCAAGGACTGATTCGCCGCCGGACGGAAGAAAGCGCGGCGGGACGCGGGCGGAGAAACGCGGGAAGAGAGGATGAAAAAACGTTTGACATTTGGCGGAGCATATGGTATTATTCATCTGTTGAGCGCTCGTAGCTCAGTTGGATAGAGTGTCAGACTCCGACTCTGAAGGTCACAGGTTCGAATCCTGCCGGGCGTACGAACTCCGGAAGCCAGCGAAACAGGCTTCCGGAGTTTTCTTTTTGCGGAAAGCGGGCCGCCGGAAGCGGCCTGGCCGGCACGGACGGAACGATACCGGAGGGAGCGCCGGCAGCGGCAAAAAACGGGGAACGGGACGGGGCAGGGAACCGGCCGGCGTTCCGAAAAAAGAGAATCCGTTCCGCGTAGTTTTTGCGAAACAGCGGCATTCCCGATTGACGCGGAGGGCCTTCAGGGAGTAAAATAACATCAGCAGATCAGAGATCTGTCGGGACAATTTATAGAAAGGATGGAGAATCCCCATGAAAAAAACAGTTGCTCTTCTCCTGTCCTTCTGCCTGCTCTTCAGCATGCTGGCCGTCGCTTCCGCGGAAACGAAAACCGGCAGCGCCCAGGGCTTCGGCAGTGAAGTCAAGGTGACCGTGACCGTCGAAGACGGAAAGATCACCGGCCTCGAAGTGGACGATTCCGGAGAAACCTACCCCGTTGCCCGCGAAGACAGCGTTGAAAAAGTCATCGCCGCCATCATTGAGGCGAACGGCACCGACGGCGTGGACGCCAAGACCGGCGCCACCTTCACCTGCGGCGCGATCATCGAAGCCGTGAACAAGGCCCTCGCGGCGGACGACGGATCCGCTCCCGCCGCCGACATCGCCTTCACGCCCGGCGCGTACACCGCGACCGCCTACGGCTACAACGGCGACGTGACCGCCACCGTGACCTTCACCGAGAGCAAAATCGAATCCATCGAGATCGGCGCCAGCGTGGAAACCGCGCATGTGGGCGACATCGCTTTCGGCATCATGATCCCCGAAATGATCGAAGCCAACGGCTCCGGCGTGGACACCGTTTCCGGCGCCACCTTCTCCAGCCGCGCGCTGAAGACCATCGTGAACGACGCCGCGGAGCAGGCCGGCTGCACCAACCTGGACGCCTTCAAGGCCAACAAGGTCGCGCATGAAGCCGGAGATCCCGTCGACGTGACCGCCGACGTGGTCGTGGTCGGCGCCGGCGGCGCCGGCATCGCCGCCGCGGCTCAGGCCGTCCAGAACGGCAA
>ONXY01000548.1 GCA_900321945.1 uncultured Eubacteriales bacterium
GGCGTCGGCGTTGAATTCCACTTCACCGTCCGCGTTCAGGGTGTAGTGCACGCCCTCGATGCCGTAGTTCAGCAGGGTCATGACGTAGGGATCGGTGTTCAGCAGGTTCAGGAACTTCATGGCCTCCACCGGATGCTCGCTGTTGGCGGAGATGGCCATCATGGCGCCCTGCACGGAGGTGTTGTCGATGTAGGGGGCGTCCGTGGTCATCAGATAAGCCACCTGAATGCCGCGGGCCTCGGAGGTGGTGTACTCGTAGCCGTAGAGGGAGACCTCGGAGGAGATCAGATAGCTGGCGGTGTTCTGGGCGTTCCGCCAGGTGTCCGTGGCCGTATCGCCGATGGCGATGGCGGGATCAATGTAGCCGGCGAGATAATACTCACGCATCTGACGGGCGAATTTCTCGAACTCGGGCGTGGCGTACTTGTTGAAGATCACGTTGCCGTAAGCGCCGGGAACGGAGACGTCCTCAGGATTCATGTAGTAGCTCAGCAGGCTGTTGGCGTCGCCGGTCACGATGGGGGTCGCGTTGACGAAGCGTTCGGCCACGGCGCCTTCAAAGATGAAGGGATAGAAGACGCCGCCTTCGGCTTCCTCGCCTTCCTTGACCTTCGCGAAGATGTCGCCCCAGCCGTAGAAGCCGGCGTTCTTCACGTCGTCCAGGGTGTAGCCGTATTTCTCCAGCAGGGTGACGTTGACGTCCCAGGTGTTCATGGTCGCGAAATCCTTGAAGCCGGGAACGGCGTAGATGCCCTTTTCACCGTCGGGGCCTTCGGTCTTCGCGCCTTCGAAGAGCAGTTCGGGCAGCACGGTCTTCAGTTCCGCGCCGTACTCGGACAGCAGATCATCCTCCGGATCGTCCAGACGGACGTAGGCGTCCTTCTTGGCGTAGGTGGCGTATTCGTTGGAGGTCCAGGAGCAGGTGAACAGGATGTCGTATTCGCTGCTGCCGGTGTTCACCGCGTTCCGGGCCAGCTCGTCGAAGTTGCCCCAGGTTCCCCAGGTGGGCTTCAGGGTGACGCCGATCTTCTCGGTCAGGTAAGCGTTCAGCTGTTCCAGAACCGCGGCGTCGTCGGTCACGTTGTTGCCTTCCAGCAGCATGGTGATCTCCACCGGCGCGTCGGCCATCGCGGGGATCACGGCCAGCAGCATCGCTGCGGCCAGGAGAAGCGCGAAGATTTTCTTCATGGTATTCCCTCCGTCAATAAAATATTGTATGTAAGCAGCGGCTTTCAGCAGCCGCTGTTCTTACCCCTTTACGGAACCGATGGTCAGGCCGGCCACCACGTAGCGCTGGAAATAGGGATAGGCGCAGGCGATCGGCAGAACGATGAACACCACCACGGCCATCCGCATGGTCTGACTCGGCAGGTTTCTGATCGCCTCCGCTCCGGCGGCGCCGATCATGGAGGAGTTCCGGGCGAGGAACTCCGCGTTGCGCTGCATTTCCATCAGCAGGTACTGCAGGGGATACAGATCCCGGTTGGTGACGTACAGCAGGCACAGGAACCACTCGTTCCAGTATCCCAGAGCCGTGAGCAGCGCCACGGTGGCGATGCCGGGCTTCACGATCGGAAGAATGATCCGGACCAGGGTGGAGTATTCCCCGCTGCCGTCGATGGTGGCGGCCTCGATCAGGTCAAAGGGCACCGAGGTCTGGAAAAAGGTGCGCATGATGATGATATTGAACGGGCTGACCAGCATCGGGACGATCAGCGCGGCGTAGTTGTTGCTCATGCCCAGGAGATTCCTGCAGATGATATAGGTCGGAATCAGGCCGCCCCCGAAGATCATGGTGAAGAAGCTCAGGAAGGAGAAGAAACCGCGGAGCCGGTAATCCTTCCGGAAGAGGGGATACGCGTACAGCACGCACATGCTCACGCTGACGACGGTCCCGACGACGGTGATGAAAAAGCTGTTGAAGTAGCTGCGCCAGAGCGCGTCCCCCAGACTGAAAACCTGCCGGTAGGCGTCCAGGGACAGGGAAGCGGGCACGAAGGAGTATCCGATGCGCCGGATGCTGTCCTCGGAGGAGAAGGAGATGATGATCACGAACAGGAAGGGGATGATGCAGCACAGCGCGAAGAGACCGAGAATCACATGGAAGGAGAATTCGGCCTTCCTGCTGACCGCGTTCAGCCGGAAGGGCCGGCTTTTCCGGATTGTCTGCGTCGTCATGGCTCTCCCTCCTCAGAAAAGACTGCTGTCCGGATCCAGCCGGCGTACCACGCCGTTGGCGATCATGATGCAGACGAA
>ONXY01000544.1 GCA_900321945.1 uncultured Eubacteriales bacterium
AACCTCGGCAACTGAGTTTGCGCCGGTGCGACCATCAGACGGTGAGGCGGAAAGCGTTTTGCAGTAGCCGGAGTTTGACGTCGCTGAGTCGCAGAGCCATGACGCTCTGTTCTGTCAGGCCGAGTTCCTGTGCGATCTCCTCGTCCGTGGGATTGCGACCAAGTCGTTCTTTCAACGCCAGAGCGGCATACTTGATCTTATGACCGTGGCTTTTGGTTTTTCCAGCGATTTGCCGCATAAGTCTCCCGTTCCTTTCCCTCGACTGCCAATGCGGTCGGAACGCAAGTTCCCGACCGGCGAGGAGGACGAGATGAATGATCGGGAATGCGTAATCGTTTTCCGTCCGAGTTCAGGAGAAAAGCGGAAAACGGTGTTTGCCGTGCTTGACTTTGAGCTTTTGGAATATATATTAATAAAAATTATGTTTGATGCCGGAGCATTCCGTTGCGCCGCGCTGAACATCGATTCATGCGAGCGCGTTCGGGCGCGAGGCAAGCACGGAAGAAAGGATTGTACATGGCGTCAGAGTCCGAAAAGAACATATTGTCCCGTCTGTGGATCTATCAGAAAGAACGGTTCCCGCTAGCTGGATATCTTCCACTGGTCGCGGCGTTCACGTTTTCGGCGGCATCGTACTCGCGCATCTGCCGCGGCGGAGAGGGGTTCGTGCCATGGACGCGCCTCATTGCCGGGATCGCCACCTCGTTCGGGATCTTCCTTCTGCTCCGGCTGTTCGACGAGTTCAAGGACGCCGAAGACGATGCCGCATACCGTCCGTACCGGCCCGTTCCGCGCGGGCTGGTCACGCTCCGGGAACTGGGGCGTCTGATCGTCCTCGTGATCGCGGCGATGATCCTGCTGAACGCGCTCCTTATGCCGGTCATGCTGCCGGCGCTGGCCCTGGCGCTCGGATACATCCTGATCATGTGGCGCGAGTTCTTCGTCCGCGAATGGCTCCGCAGGCACCCGGTCGTCTATATGGCGACGCACATGATGATCATGCCGCTGACGGATTTCTACACCACCGGGCTGGACTGGATGAACGCCCGAGCCGCCATGCCGCGCGGACTGTTCCTGTTTCTGACCGTGACGTTTCTGAACGGGTGCGTGATCGAGATCGGGCGCAAGATCCGCAATCCGAAGGACGAGGAGAAAGGCGTGGAGACGTATTCGTATCTCTGGGGGCCGAACCGCGCGACCGGCATCTGGCTCGGCATCCTGACGTTCACCGCGGTCCTGGCGTATCTGTGCTGCGCCTATGCCGGATACGGACTGCCCGCGCTGCCGTTCCTGGCGCTGTGCTGGATCGGTTGCGCCGCGCCCGCTGTGCTGTTTTTGAGGACCGGACGCTACGCGCCGAAGATCGAGACCGCGGCCGGGCTCTGGACCCTCTGCATGTATCTGCTCATCGGCGGCGTGCCGATGCTGCTGGATTGGATCGCCGGGGCTTGTTGAGGAGTTCGAGCATGACTGACGCATCGTTTGACGCATTGTTTCTCCCTGGCGTGTCCGCGGACGCGGGCGAGGCGGTCCTCGGCGGCAAAGGCTGGAATTTGCTTCGGCTTCAGAAACACGGTTTCCCCGTCCCGCGCTGGATCGTCCTCACGGACGCGGCGTTCGACGCGGATCAGAACTGCATCGTCCCCGACCTCGCGGCACGCCTTGCCGAAGCCGGGCTGACGGGCAAACGCTTTGCCGTGCGGTCCTCGGCGGCAGGGGAAGACAGCGCGGATCATTCGTTCGCGGGCCAGCTGGAGACCGTTTTGTCCGTGCCGCCCGAAGGAGTGGCGGATGCGGCGAAAAATGTTCGGCTTTCCGCGTTCGGGCCGCGCGTCGAAGCGTATTGCCGGGAACACGGTTTGAACATGCTTTCCTCGGCCTCGGTCATCGTCCAGGAAATGGTCGATGCGGCTGCCGCCGGCGTGGCGTTTGCCTGCGACATGGAGACGGGGTCCCGGCGCGGCGTTTCGATCTCCGCCGTCTACGGGCTGGGCGAAGGACTGGTCTCCGGGCTGCTGGATGCCGATACCTATTATGTGCAGGACGACGGGCAAATCCGCAGCCGCATTGCCGACAAACGAGAAATGCTGGTCGATACGGACGGCGATTCCCGCCGGACGCTTGCCCCCGAAGCCGCACATGCGGCGGTCCTCTCCGAGGCGCAGATACGGGAGCTGGCGGATATGGTCCGTGCGATTTCAAACAGATTCGGACGCATTCAGGACGTGGAATGGGCGTTCGACCGGGGCGGTTCATTAAAAATCCTGCAAACGCGGCCGGTCACGACGCTGGCGAACATGGCGGACCCGGACGGCGAGGAGATCCTGTGGGACAATTCGAACATCGTCGAGAGCTATCCGGGCGTGACGACTCCACTGACCTTTTCCTTCATCCGGGGCGTTTATTCCGAAGTTTACAAACGATTCTGCGACATGATGGGCGTGGAGCCGTCCATGATCGTCGACAACGCCGATGCGTTCGAGATGCTCGGGCTCATCCGGGGACGCGTCTACTACAACCTGAAAAGCTGGTACAAAGTCCTTATGCTCCTGCCGGGATACGACCTGAACGCTCCGTTCATGGAGCGCATGATGGGCGTGAAGGAGCCGCTCAAGGTCAAGCCGACCATCCGCCCGTCCCGGCGCAATCCGCATCTGCGGCTGGTCTCCACCGGGTGCGTCATGCTGAAAAACCTGTTCACGCTGGAGAAACAGATCCGGGCGTTCACGGACCACTTCCAGCGCGTGATCGGCCCGATGGAACAACGGGATTTCGACCGCGCCGGTTTCGAGGAGCTGACGCAGGCCGTCCGCACCCTGGAGACCGAGTTCCTGCCAGCCTGGCAACCGCCGCTCATCAACGATTTCTTCGCCATGATCTTCTACGGGCTGCTCGGAAAACTGCAGAGCCGCTGGCTGCCGGACGCGGACGCCGCGCTCTCCAACAATCTGCTCTCCGGCGAGGGCGGCATGATCTCGGCGGAACCGGTCGCGCGGCTCCGAAAGCTTGCGGCGGCCATCGCGAAGGACGCCGAGCTGAAAGGCGCGCTGGAGCGGTCCGATGCCGAATTCCTCGGCGCGCTGGAGCGTCATCCCGGGATCAGCGCGGAGTACCGGAGCTATCTGGAGAAGTTCGGCGACCGCTGCATCGGGGAGCTGAAGTTGGAGACCGTGACCTACCGCGAGAACCCGTCCATGCTGCTGGATATTCTGCGCAGCTATGTGAAGTCCTCGGAAAACGCTGCTCCGCCTCCCGATGAAAAACTGTTGCGGACCAACGCGGAAGCCGTGGCGGCCAGGACGCTCCGGTGGCATCCGTTCCGCAAGCTCATCTTCTTCCATGTCCTGCGGCGCGCCAGGAAACTGGTGCGGAACCGGGAGAACCTGCGATTCGAACGGACCCGGCTCTTCGCCCAGGTGCGCCGCATCTTCCTCGCTTTCGGGCGGCGTCTCGCCATGGAGGGCGTACTGGATTCGCCGCGCGACGTTTTTTACCTCGAAAAGGAGGAAACCCTCGCCTGGGCTGCCGGAACCGCAGTAACGCTTGATCTGCGTGCTCTGTCTGCCCTCCGCAGGAAGGAATTCGACGCCTTCCGCGCCATGCCCGCCCCCGCCGAACGCTTCTCCACACGCGGAGCCGTCCCGCTCGGCAATGATTTTTCCGTGGCGCCCGGCGCGAGCCCGGCCGAACCCGTCGAACGGAAAGACGGCGCATCCCTGCACGGGATCCCGTGCTGCGGCAAAAGGGTCCGCGGTATTGCCCGCGTGGTCACCGATCCGACCTGCACGGAGGACCTGGCCGGGAACATCCTGGTGGCGCTGCGGACCGATCCCGGCTGGGCTCCGCTCTTCCCCGTCTGCAAGGGCGTCCTGGTCGAACGCGGCAGCATCCTGTCCCACGCGGCGATCGTGACGCGGGAGCTCGGGATCCCTTGCATCGTGGGGATCGCCGGGCTGACGGAGCAGGTCCGCGACGGCGATCTGATCGAGATGGATCCGACCGCCGGGACCGTGAACTGGGCGGAGGCGGAGGACCGGACATGAGCCCGAAAGCCATTCAGGACCGTGCCAAATTCGACGTCATCCGCTACGCGAACTGCTGGGAGGATCCGCAGTTGCTGCTTCGTTCCGCGGATTTGAAGGACAGACGCTGTCTTTCCATCGCGTCCGGCGGCGACAATTCGTTCTCTCTGCTGACGGCGTCGCCGCGCGAGGTCGTGGCGTTCGACCTGAACACCGTCCAGCTCGCGCTGTGTGAACTGAAGGCCGCCGCCATCCGAAACCTCGACTACGACGCATTCCTGGAGTTTCTGGGATTCCGCCCGTCCGCCCGCGACCGTTTCGACGTCTACCGGGAGAAACTGCGGTCCGGGCTTTCTTATGACTATTTTGACCGCCATCCCGAACTCCTCCGCGCCGGGGTCATCCATGCAGGGAAGTTCGAACGCTATTTCCGCATCTTCCGCCGGGTCGTCCTGCCGTTTGCGCATTCGAGGCGGGCCGTGGCCGAGCTGCTGCGGGAGAAAAACGCGGAGGAACGCCGGCGATATTACAGGGAAAAATGGGATACACCGGCTTTCCGCGGCATTTACAAGTTGTTTTTCAACCGCTTCGTGATGGGGCGGCTGGGGCGCGACCCGGAGTTTTTCCGCTACGTTGACGCGAACCTCATTTCCGGGATGCTGAAACGCCAGACCGATTACGCCCTCACGGAGCTCCCGGCCCACGACAATCCGTATCTGCGCTACATCCTGACCTCGAAATTCGCATCCGCGCTCCCGCACTACGCCCGTCGGGAGTATTTTGATGCCATTCGCGCGCATCTCGACCGGATCCGGTTCGTGAAGGGGACGCCGGACGAGCTTGCCGCGGAATACGAATCCGCGTTCGACTTCTTCAATCTCTCCGATATCTTCGAGTACATGGACGAGGCCCTGTGCCGCCAGTGCGCCGACAGCATCTTCCGTCTGGCCGCGCCCGGCGCGAAGGTCGCATATTTCAACATGCTGGTCCCGCGTTCGCTCGCGGAGCTTCTGCCGGACGAGTTCGAGGCGCACGACGATGAAGCCGCCGCGATCTTCGCCGAAAACCGCGCGTTCTTTTACCGGGCGTTCCGGGTGGACACCGTAAGAAAGGAGCCGGAAGCATGACCGGATGGGTCCATGAAGCGCTCGGATGCGCCGGGTTCGCCGTCGCGTTTCTTCTGCTGTTTGCCGTCGGGGAGATCCTGCGTCGTGTCCGCCATTGGAATCCCGAGGCGACGCGCAAGACAGTCCACCTCGCGGGCTGTTTGATCGCGATGCTGTTCCCGGTGGTCCTGCACAGCGTGTGGAGCGTGTTTGCGCTGGGCTGCGCGTTTGCTGCGGTCCTCCTGATCGCGCCGCGGTTCAATCTGCTGCACGCGGTCAACGACGTGGAACGGAGCGCGAGTTCGGTCGGCGGCGTCACGCATCCGCTTGCCATTTTCATCTGCTACTTTTTCGCCGACCGCCTTCAGATGCCGGTGTTCTACGAGATCGCCATGCTCGTGCTGGCGTTTTCCGACAGTTCGGCCGCGCTGACCGGCATGACGTACGGGCGGAAAAAATATCTGGTCGAGGGCGACAGCCGGAAAAGCATTGAGGGGTCGGTCATCTTCTTCCTTTGCACGTTTCTGATCGTGGAGATCACGCTGCTGCTCTTCACCGGCATTACGAGGATCGACTGCATCCTGCTGGCCCTGCTGATCGCGATCCTGGTCACGCTGTTCGAGGCGATCTCCCTGCACGGCACGGACAATCTGTTCGTGCCGCTCGGGACCATCTTCATCCTCGCGAAAAACACGGATCCCTCCACGGCCGGGCTCGTCTTCCAGTTCGAAGCGCTCGCTTTGTCCTTCGCTGTCGCGATGGGGCTGGCGTATCCCTACCGCAAGATCACGCGTCCCGGACTGGTCGCGATCGGACTCGGCATCTACACCGCGTGGGGTCTGGTGGGCTTCGCCTGGGCGGTCCCGATGTTTGCCGCACTGATGCTCATCTGCCGCACGGACTGGATCATGCCGGAACCGAAGGACGAGGAAAACGCCGCCCGCGTCAGGACTTCGTTCTACCTCGTCGTCGTCCCGACGATCTGGCTTCTGACGGCGAATCTGGCCTGGAAACTGACCGGAAAACCGGTCCAGCCGCTGTGCTACCCCGGTTTCCTCGCCGCCATCGCGGGGCAACTCCTGATCTCCCGGCAGAAAAGCCGGACCGCCGCGGGGATCGCAGACGCGTTCCCGCGTCTGCTGACGGATGCTGTCCTGCTGTGGGCCGGGCTTCATGCGTCCGGGTTCTTCGTGTTCGGCTCGGCGCATGTCGCGGAATGGGCCGCCGGCGGCGGACTGGCGCTTGTTGTTATCATCCTGATCGCGGCGCTCTACCGGCCCGTTCTGCACCGCTGGGACGAGGCGTCGCAGAAATGGTTTCCCCGCATCCGGCTGTTCCTGGTCCTGCCGCTGACGAGCCTGCCGAATGCCGCGATGTTCTGCCTGTACGGAAGGAAGTTTTTCGAATGAGAATCCAGTGTTTTCCCAATGCGGACCCGCGGGCGCTTGCGGCATTCCGCGAGCTCGATGACCGGCTTTATCCGCAGCGCGTCAATCCGCCGTCTCCACCGCCTCCGGCATCCGCGACGCTGTTCTGCGTCATGGACGGCGACCGCGTCGCAGCCCATGCGGCCGCGCTCGTGAATCCGCTGATCCCCGCCGGGCTCCTCGGCTGGTTCGAGTCGGACGACCGCCTGGAAGCGGCGTCCATGCTGTTCGACGCGGTCCAGACGCATTTCGCCGGACGCGGCATTCCGTCCATGATCGGGCCGATAAACGGTTCGACCTGGGCCGCATACCGCGTGGCGCTCCCGGAAGGCACGCCGTTCTTCCTGGACGTGGAGTCCATGCCGTACTACGCCCGGTTTTTCGAGGATAACGGATTCGAGACGATCGCGTCGTACCATTCCACCCGCGGGGACCTCTCCGAACGCGCCTTCCCCCGGCTGGAACGCATGACGCCGGTCATTCAGGGGCGCGGCGTGACCATAAGCGTGTTCGAGCCGGACCGCGCCGAAACGATCCTGCGCGAAATCCATGAGCTCTCCCTCGACAGCTTCAAACACAATTTTCTCTACACGCCCGTCCCCGTCGAGTTCTTCCTGCAAAAATACCTGCCTCTGCTCGTGAAGGTCCCGCCGCAGTGCATCCTGCTGGCGCGGGACGGGGCAGGGCGGCTCATCGGGTATCTCTTCGCAATCCCGAATCTGCTTTGCAGCGACCGCCGCGAACTCGTCATCAAGACGCTTGCCGTGCGCCCGGAACCGGTATGCCGCGGGCTGGGAGCGTTTCTGGTCGAGCTGTGCAGCCGACGCGCCTGCGAATCCGGCGTTCAGGCGGTGTACCACGCGCTGATGCACGACGCGAACCAGTCCGCGAATATCGGGCGGGACGGCATGACCGTATGCCGGAGATACCGTCTTTACCGGAGGACGCGCCCATGAACAATATTTCCGGGCTTCTTTTCCGGCTGGCGGACACCGCGCCGCACAAGACCGCCCTGATCCAGAACGGCCGCGCGCTGGATTACGCACTGCTGGCCGCGAACGTCCGAAAACGCGTGAAGCTCTACCGGGATAAAGGGCTCCGCGACGGCGACCGCGTGCTGGTGTTCGTACCCATGTCGATCGCGCTTTACGAGATCCTGCTGGCCTTGTTCCATCTCGGATGCACCGCAGTGTTCCTCGACTCGTGGGCGGACCGGGAACGTATGGACGGCGCGCTGCGGACCGCGGGCTGCAGCGGCTTCATCGGGATCCCGAAGTCGTTCCTGCTCCTGCTTCGCTCGCGCGAACTCCGCCGCGTTCCGGTCAAGCTCTTCGCTTCATCCACGGGCGCGACCGAGGATTCGCAGGAGCCGGGGACGGAGGAGACTGCCCTGATCACGTTCACCACGGGCTCCACGGGACAGCCGAAGGCGGCGAAGCGCACGCACGGATTCCTGCTGGAACAGCACCGCGTGCTCACGAAGGAAATGACGCTGCCGCCCGACAGCGTCGATCTGGCGACGCTTCCCATTTTCGCCCTGAACAACCTCGCGTGCGGGCTGACCACGGTCATTCCGTCGTTCGACATGCGGCGGCCCGGGGACGTGGACGGCGCGAAGATCCTGACCGAGGCGGAACGCTACGGCGCGACGACCGTCACGGCGTCCCCGGCGTTTCTCGAATGCCTGATGCGCGCCATGACGCCGGGACGCGTCCCGACGCTGCGGAGCGTCTTTACCGGCGGCGCGGCCATCGATCCGCCGTTCGCGCGGCGTCTGCTGGACACTTTCCCCGGGCGCGAGATCACGGCGATCTACGGCTCGACGGAGGCGGAGCCGATCGCGAGTCTGCCCATGCCTTTTTTGGCGGATTGCGAGGATATATCCCGGGGGCTTCCCGCCGGGCGGCCGATCGACGAGATCTCGCTCGCCATCCTGCCGCTTGGAGTGGAGATCCAGCCCACCTATACGCCGGAGGAATGGGACGCCCTTCGCGTCAAAGACGGCGGGATCGGCGAGATCTGTGTGGCAGGGCCCCATGTACTGCGGGAGTATTACCATAATCCGCAGGCCGAACGCGAAAACAAGATACATGTCGGGGACGCGGTCTACCACAGGACCGGCGACGCCGGGCGGCAGGACGGATCCGGCATGCTGTATCTCTGCGGCCGGACTTCGACGCTGTTCCGCGACGCCTCCGGGGAACTGGTCTGCCCCATGATCCTGGAATCCCTGCTCAAAACCTTGCACGGGATCCGCGCCGGAACGATCCTGCGCACGGACTCCGGTGTGGTCGCCTGCCTGGAAACCGATCTGCCGGAAGCGGACGCCGAAAAGCTCCTGCGGGAAAACTCTGTCCCGTTCGACCGCCTCGTCCGGCTCGACCATATCCCGCGCGATCCCCGGCACAATTCCAAGCTGGATTACGGGGCGCTCCGCCGCCTCGTCTGAATCGTACCGAAAAAGAGATCCGCCCGGCCATCCTTTCAGGAACGCAGGATATTTTTGTCAGGGGCGTACACTTGATGGGCGGCATCGGTATCATCATGATTGCCGCCAATGGTTTCGCCGAAGTCATGAAAGAGACGGGAAGCGTCAATTCGCTTGTGGAACTGGTGTCTACAGGCATCGGAGATCAGCGGGGACTGGCGGTTTTCCTGATGCTGCTCATCGGACTGATCATCACAATGGGAATCGGGTCGTCGTTTTCCACGGTTCCTTTGATCGCGGCGATTTATGTCCCATTGTGCGTCAAACTGGGACTTTCCCCTCTGGCGGTTATAGCCATTGTCGGAACGGCAGGTGCTCTGGGCGATGCCGGTTCACCCGTTTCCGAGTCTGTGCTGGGGCCTACGGCTGGTTTGAATGCGGATGGGCAGCACGACCACATTTACGACTCGACGATTCCGACATTCATTCACTATAATATGCCTCTCCTTGCTGCTGGTTGGATCGCCGGCATGGTGTTGT
Organism: uncultured Eubacteriales bacterium; assembly: GCA_900321945.1. The sequence continues at coordinate 9,524 of ONXY01000544.1, forward strand.
AGTGTGAATACCCCGGCATCGGCGTGGTGAAGCTCCATGCCGTCTTGCTGAGGTTGAAACGGAGAAGATCAGGGGGATGGGGAAATGACCGGCACATGCGACAGATGCCACCGTAAATGCAAGACCTTCCGCATCCCATGGACGGGTGACCATCTCTGCAAAGACTGTATAGACCAGGATAGCGGGCTTCAGCAGATGTTCGCCGAAATTGATTCAATGGTGTATGATCAGCAGTTGCACGACCTC
>ONXY01000540.1 GCA_900321945.1 uncultured Eubacteriales bacterium
GCCTCCAGCTCGGAAACGGGATCTTCTCCCAGGACTTCCGCGGCGAAGCCCGCGTCCCCGAAATAGACCGGCGGGTTCAGGTTCATCAGGTTGCACCGGCCGTTCCCGGTCGCCAGCAGCTTCTTCCCCGGCCGGTCGGCCTTTTCCAGAAGAGTCACCCGGTCCCCGGCCCGCGCCGCCGCGGCCGCGGCGGCCATGCCGGAGGCGCCGGCGCCGCAGACTGCCACTTCTGTCCGGATCACGGCCGCACCCTCCTGTTATACTCCGGTTTATTCAACCATATGATAAATGGACTTCAGTTCGTTTGTCAAGTCCCCGGACCGTTCCCGGACGATCAGCGGCGGCATGGGCTGCAGCAGCGGCCTCGCGTCCTTCGACGCCTCCATCAGGACCAGATTGGCCGGATGGTCCGCGTCGGGATAGACCAGCCTGAAATGCTTCGGTTCCAGATGCGCGGCGCGCAGCTCCGTCATAAGGCTGAACATCTGGGCGGCGGGATATACCAGGAACATTTTTCCCTTTCCCTTCAGCACGCGAAAGGCGGATCCGAAGAACTGCCGGAGCGTGTGCTTCCCCTGATGACGGGCCGTCGCCAGCGGCTCGTCCCGGTTTACCATGACCTTCCCCGGCATACCGTAGGGCGGGTTGCAGACCACCGTATCCACGCTGCACATGCCGAGCAGCTTTTCCGCGTCCGCGACGTCCGCGCAAAAGATCTCCGACCGTTCCTCCAGGCCGTTCAGACGCATGTTTCTCCGTGCCGTCTCGGCCATCTCCGGCTGAATTTCCAGCCCGATATACCGCGCGCCCTTTCCTCTGCCCGACAGCAGAACCGGAAGGATCCCCGTTCCGGTTCCGAAGTCCGCGACCGTGTCCCGGGGCTTTACGCGCGCGAAGTCCGCCAGAAGCACCGCGTCCATGCCGAAGCGGAAATTCTGCTTCTTCTGGATCAGCCTGAGCCCGGCGAACTGCAGATCCTCGAGGGTTTCCCCCTCCATGATTTCAATCTTCTCCATTTTGTGAAAAACGGATGTGCGGAGCGGGTCCGCACATCCTGGTCGGTTTTCATCTGTGTCGGGCCGTTCAGTCGGGAGAGATCTCGACCACGACGGGATTGGGTTCTTCCGGCTTCGCTTCCTTCGGTTTCTTCTCCTCGAACAGGCTCCGGTAAAGCTTCAGGTATTCCCCGGCGGAATGGGTCCAGCTGTAGTCGCCGGTCATCCCGCGGTGCTGCAGCTTGTGCCAGACGGCCGGCTCCTCCGTGTAGTAGCGGACCGCCCGCTCGATGGTGTGGAGCATGTCGTGGGCGTTGTAGTTGAAGAAGGTGAATCCGTTTCCGTCGCCGTTCGCCTCGTTGTAGCTCAGCACGGTATCCCGCAGGCCGCCGGTCTCCCGGACGACCGGCACCGTGCCGTACCGCATGGCGATCATCTGGCTGAGCCCGCAGGGTTCGAACTGGCTTGGCATCAGGAAGATGTCGGTGCCGGCGTAGATCCGGTGGGCCAGCGCGTGGTCCATCGTGAACCGGGCGGCAACCCGTCCTCTGTACTCGCCCTCGGCCCAGCTGAAGAGGTTGAAATACCGGCCTTCGCCCATTCCGAGCACGACGAGCTGCACGTCCTGCCGCATGATGTCGGTGATGACGTAGTCCACCAGGTCGAGGCCCTTCTGGTTGCTGAGCCGGCCGACCATGCCGATGACCGGCGTGTCCGGGCTGACGTTCAGGCCCAGATCCTCCTGCAGGGCCTTTTTGCAGACCGCTTTTCCGGAGAGGTCGCCGTCGGTGTAGTTCGCGGCGATGCTTTTGTCCGTCGCCGGGTTATAGTCGGCGATGTCGATTCCGTTCAGGACGCCGGAAAGGTCGTCCTTCCTCGCCCGGAGAAGCCCGTCCAGCCGCTCCCCGTAGTACGCGGTCTGGATCTCCTCCGCGTAGGAGGGGCTGACTGTCGTGATCAGGTCGCTGTACACCAGCGCGGCCTTCATGAAGTTGGCGCAGCCGTAGCATTCCAGCTTGTCATCGGTCCAGAGGCTGTCGCCCAGACCCAGCACGTCCTGGACCTCCCGGATTCCGAAAATGCCCTGGTACTGCAGGTTGTGGATCGTGAAGATCGTCCGGATCTTCGAATAGAACGGGAGATGCGCGTACTGGATTTTCAGCAGCGCGGGGATCATGCCGCTCTGCCAGTCGTGGGCGTGAATCACCTCCGGCTGGAATCCGATCAGCGGCAGCATGTTCAGCACGGCGCGGCAGAAGAACCCGAAACGCTCGTACTCGTCCCCGCCCATGCCGTAGATATACGGCCGGCCGAAATAGAACCGGTTGTCAATGAAATACCAGGTGACGCCGTCCTTCTTCAGCGTTTCAATGCCGCAGTACTGCTTCCGCCAGCCCAGCTGGACCTCGAAGTCCGTCACATGGGTCATCGCTTTCTGCCATTCCTGCGGAATGGCGCTGAACAGCGGGATCACCACCCGGACGTCGTTTCCTTCCTTCGCCAGCACCGGAGCGAGCGCTCCGACCACGTCCGCCAGGCCGCCGGTTTTCACAAACGGAACCGACTCCCCGGCCGCAAACAGAATCTTCACAGGTATTCCCCCTTTGGACTGACAGAAACGAGCGGCTGCCGGGAATCTGGCAGCCGCTGCGTGTCGTCAGATTACTACGTTCTTGCCGATGACGATGGGATAGGCGTCCGGACCGATCAGCTTCGCGTTCCGCTTGATGACGGACTGCTTGTCGAGAATGCAGTTCTCGATGTACGCTCCGGAATGTACCTGCCCGTCCTGCATGATGATGCAGTTTTTCACATGCGCGTCCGGCGCGATCCTTACGCCGCGGAACAGGACGCTGTTCTCCACGGTGCCCTCGATCTGGCAGCCGTCGGCCAGCAGGGAGTTGATGACGGACGCCTTGTCGCAGTAATGCGTGGGCATTTCATCCCGGACCTTGGTGTAGACCGGCAGGTCGTCCCGGAAGAGCCCCTTGCGCTTTTCCGGATCCAGGATGTCCATGTTGAAACGGAAGTAGCTCTGGACGGAATCAATCCGCCAGCATTCTCCCTTGTACTCGTAGGCGTTGACCTTGTACTGGCCGTCCCGCACCATGGTCATCAGCAGATCCCGGTCCAGATCGTGCAGCCCGTGGGCGACCGCCTTGTCCACCAGGTTCAGCAGCAGCTCGCGCTTGATGATCAGCACCTTCATGTAGATGTTCTCATAGGAGGGCTCGGTGGGCTGAATCTCCATGTCGGTGACGTTCCCGGCCTCGTCCAGATTCAGGTACGTGCCGATCTCGTTCCGCTTCATGGACGGATCCTTCGTGTACATGAGCGTGACCGCCGCGCCGGAATCCTGATGGAAGCGGAGAATCTCCTCCAGGCGCGCGTTGTAGATGATGTCGCTGCCGCTCATGACCAGGGTTTCCTGCTTGCTCCGGGTCAGATAGTTTGTGTTGGAGCGGATGGCGTCCAGCAGGCCGGTATACACGCCGACGTTCTCGCGGGTCAGGAACGGGGGCAGAATGTGCAGGCCCTCGTTCTTGCCGTGCAGGTCCCACTCCTTGCCGGATCCCAGATGGTCCATCAGGCTGTGGTAGTTCTTCTGCATGATCACGCCCACGTTCTTGATTCCGGCGTTCACCATGCTGGAGACCTGGAAGTCGATCACCCTGAACCGCGCGGCGACAGGCAGAGCCGCGATCGCCCGGAGCATCGTGAGTTCGCGCAGGCGGTTGTCGTTCTCGCCCGTATAGATAAATCCCATGACGTTCTTCATGTTCGTCTCTTCCTTTCCTCGTAATGCTGCGAAATCAGAAGGTCGTATCCTGGTCCACCTGGACGCCGGCCTTTACGCTGACGCCGGCGGGAAGCGTCACGCCGTGGCCGATCACGGCGATGTTTCCCGTCTCCTCGCCCACGATGGCGCCGGCCCCGATGACCGCGTTCTCGGACACGATGGTGCGGCGCACGACCGCTCCGCGGCGGACGATGCTGCCGGGCATGATCACGCTGTCGCGCACGTTGGCGCCTTCCTCAATCACGACGCCGGCGAAGATGATGCTGTGGTTCACGTTGCCGTAGATTTCGCTGCCCTCGGTCACCAGCGAGTCGGTCACGCTGGCGCCCTTCGCCACGTAGTGCGGCGGGAATCCGGGATTCTTGGCGTAGATCCTCCAGCTCTTGTCGTGCAGGTTGATCGGCGGCGGATCCATCAGCAGATCCATGTTCGCCTCCCAGAGGCTCTCGATGGTTCCGACGTCTTTCCAGTATCCCTCGAAGTAATAGGCGAAGATTCTCTGCTGATCGTTCAGCATGCTGGGGATGATGTTTTTTCCGAAATCGTTGGAGCTCTTCTTGTTCGCCTCATCGTCGATCAGGTACTGGCGCAGCTTTTCCCAGGTGAAGATGTAGACGCCCATCGACGCCTTGTTGCTCTTGGGGTTCTTCGGCTTTTCCTCGAATTCGATGATCCGGTTCTCGTCGTCCGTGTTCATGATGCCGAACCGGGGAGCCTCCTCCCACGGCACGGGACGAACCGCGATCGTGGCGTCCGCGCCGTTGCGGATGTGGTCTTTCAGCATGGCGTTGTAGTCCATCTTGTAGATATGGTCTCCGCTGAGGATCAGCACGTAATCCGGGCTGTACTCCTCGATGAAGGACATGTTCTGGTAGATGGCGTTCGCGGTTCCGCGGTACCACTCGCTGCCCTTCACGGTCTGATAGGGCGGAAGGACGAAAACGCCGCCGTTGGAAATATCCAGATCCCAGGGCGCGCCGCTTCCGATGTAGGCGTTCAGCTCAAGCGGCTGGTACTGGGTCAGCACGCCGACCGTGTCGATCCCGCTGTTTGTGCAGTTGCTCAGCGGAAAGTCGATAATCCGGTACTTTCCGCCGTACGGCACGGCGGGCTTGGCCACGTTCTTGGTCAGAATCCCGAGGCGGCTCCCCTGTCCGCCGGCCAGAAGCATTGCAACGCAGGTTTTCTTCCTTAACACAGAATCCCACACTCCCTTATTTGAATTCTTTTTCCAAATAGCGGTACAGGCTGTTGAGGAAAGACAGGACACAACAAACCGGTACATCTGGTATTATATTACCTGTTTTTATCCATGTTCGTCAAGAGCAAAAAGAGTCTTTCGTCATTTTTCCGAAATGTTTTCCGTTATTTTCCGTTTTCTTCCAGATATTTTTCCAGTTTTCTCTTGACCCGCTGGAGCGCGTTGTCGATGGATTTGACGTGCCGTCCGAGCGATTCGGCGATTTCCTGATAGCTTTTCCCGTCCAGATAGGCGTTCAGAACCTCCTGCTCCAGCCCGGACAGTACCTCCTTGATCTTTTCGTTGATGCTGATCAGGTCCTCCCGGTTGATGATGATCTCCTCCGGGTTGGAGACGCGGCCCTCCATGATGACGTCCATCAGCGTGCGGTCGCTCTCTTCGTCGTAGAGAGGCTTGTTCAGGCTGATGTAGCTGTTGAGGGGAATATGCTTCTGACGCGTGGCCGTTTTGATGGCGGTGATGATCTGGCGGGTGATGCACAGCTCCGCGAAAGCCCGGAACGAGCTGAGCTTCTCTGGCCGGTAGTCGCGGATCGCCTTGTACAGCCCGATCATGCCCTCCTGAACGATGTCCTCGTGATCCGCGCCGATCAGGAAATAGCTCCTTGCTCTGGACCGCACAAAATTTTTGTACTTGTTCAGCAGATACTCTTCGGCCAGCGGATCCCCCTGACGGCACAGCTCAACGGCCTTCTCGTCGCTGACGCCGGTGTAGCGCTGCGCAAGATCCTGCTGCTCCTCGTCTTCCTCGGGGAAAGGCGGCAGCTCTTCCGCGTTCCCGTCTTCCGGATCCCGCTCCCATTCCCGGTCTTCGGTCATTGGTTATCGCCTTCTTTTGAAAGAATCAGCCCTTCGCGGCGCGCCGGCTGCTGAGCACCCGGTACATCATGACGCCCGCGGCCACGGACGCGTTCAGGCTGTCCAGACTGCCCTTCATCGGCAGGGAAACTTTCAGATCGCATTTTTCCGCGGTCAGACGGCTGATCCCTTCGCCTTCCGCGCCGACGACCAGCGCCGTTCCGCCGCGGAAGTCCACCTTCTCGTAGTCCTTCCCGTCCATGGTCACGGCGTAGATCCAGAGGCCCTTTCTCTTCAGCTCGTCGATCGTCCGGTTCAGGTTGGTCACGCGGGCCACCTTCATGTACTCGACGGCGCCCGCCGAGGCCTTGACCGCCGAGGGCGTCAGGCCGACGCTCCGGTGGACCGGGATGATGACTCCGTGGGCGCCGGTGCATTCCGCGGTCCGGATGACCGCGCCCAGGTTGTGCGGATCGGTGACCCCGTCCAGAATCACGAGGAACGGCGCCTCATGCCGCTTCTCCGCCTCTTCCAGCATTTCGTCCACCGTGGAGTATTCGTAGGAGGACGCGAACGCGATCAGCCCCTGGTGATGCGGGGCGATCTCGTCCAGGCGGCGTTTGTCCGCCTCCTGCACCATGATTTTCATATCCCGGGCCGTCTGCACGATCTCCCGGGCCGAGCCGGACAGCTCGCCCTTCTGAACGAGGATTTTTTCGATTTCCCTGCCGCTGCGCAGGGCCTCGCGGATGGGGTTGCGCCCGCAGAGGATATGATCCTGTTCCTCTTCCTGAACCGACGGAACCCTGTCCGGTTCCTTCCGGTACTCGAAATCCTGATACCCGGTCCGCGGCGCGGCTTCCGTTTCCGCCCGTTCGTCCGCCGC
>ONXY01000563.1 GCA_900321945.1 uncultured Eubacteriales bacterium
TCAACCTTGGAGAAGAAGTGACGGAAGCCTTCCTCGCCGTAGGCCAGGCCGGTCCAGGGCTGTCCCACTTCTTTGGCTTCTGCCAGCATTTCCTTGGCCAGGTCGCTCTTGACGAACTTCCAGTAATGCTCTTCGCTCGCGAAAACATAGGGCAGGGTCAGGAACACGCTCTTCTTGGCGCCGTACTGGTTCAGGGCGAAAGCGGAGATCCGGACGATGTCCGCAGAAGTGTCGCCGCCCAGGATGTTCGCCAGGACGTCTTTCTCGCTGCCCAGGACGCCGCCGCCCTGGAGGTCAACGACGATCTCGCCGCCGGACAGCTCTTCCAGCTTCGTCTTGAAGGCCCAGGCCACGTCGCTGACGACGGAGCCCTTTTCAGCGTTCTCTTCCAGGGTGGTGGGGACGGGGTTCACTTCAGCGTAGGTCAGGGTGATCGGATCCGCCATCGCGGCGGTGCAGCCCAGCAGCAGAGCCAGGGCGAGCAGGATACCAAGCAGTTTCTTCATGGGGTAGTTCCTCCTTATTCAATTTCGGATGGTCTCATCCTTCGATGGCAATATTTAATCACTTTTTTTCCTGATTGTACATGGCGTGAATATACAAATAGATTGCAAAAAGCATCATTTTATGTATAATATCGGCAGAAACATTGTTGAAAATTACGGAAAGAAGGAGTTTGGATGGACGGCGCCTATATCTCTGCCTTCAATATATTGCAAAATATGAGCAGGGACGACATCGAGATCTATCACTACTGCGATTCCGCCACCTTCAGCGTACCTCCCCACCGGCATGATTTTTATGAGCTTTACTGCCTGCTCTCCGACAGTTATATCTATCATGTGGAAAACAACCAGTACGTCCTGCGTCCCGGAAACCTCATCCTCGTCCAGCCGGGTGAAACCCACTGGCCGGAGTTTGAAGGCGGGCCCCGGGATATCGAGCGGATCGTCCTGTGGCTGAATCCCCAGTTCATCTCTTCCCTGTCGATCTTCCTCCCCCATACGCTGGGAACCATCGGTTCCCATCTTCAGGACGAACACCTGATCGAGCCGGAGGAAAAGACCTATCAGGTCATCCTGGGTCTGCTCTATTCCCTGCTGTATGAAAAGAACCGCGCAGACGCCGACAGCCAGTATCTCTGCCATCTGATCCTCTCCCAGCTGCTGATCCATATCAGCCGCGTCCTTAACCAGCGGACCCGGTCATCTGAAGAGCCCGGGTCGCGGTACGGGGAGATCATGAAGGTCCATGAATATATCAACGCCCATTTCCGGGAGCCGCTCAGCGTTTCCGAGCTCGCGCAGCGTTTCTTCATGGACAGGAATACCATGACGCGCCAGTTCAAGCGGATCGTCGGTATGACCCCCGGCGACTATATCCGCCGGAAACGGCTGGAATCAGCCCATGATCTTATACGGCAGGGTTACGGCGTGCAGTATGCCGGCCTGATCAGCGGTTTCTCGGATTACAGCGCGTTCTACCGCGCCTTCCGTCACCGCTACGGTCTTTCCCCCGGCGATCTGTCCGCTCAGACCAAGCCCGGTTCGAAGAAACCCGCCGCACAGGACAAGGAGGAAGGAATATGAGCGCCGAAAAAACCATTGTGATCCCGGTCAGGCTGGACGAAAAAACCTTTAAGCGTTTCGCACGCTTCGATATGTTCTCCCGGCGGAAGAAGTGGATCCGGCCTGCGGTCTTCGCGCTGATCCTGATCGTCTTCGCTGTTGCGGCGCTGCTGGTCCGGAAAGAGCAGTCCGGCCTGATCGCCGCCGTGCTCCTCGTGGTCGGTCTCGGGCTGCCGTTCGTCTATATCGGCACCTTCCTCAGCCAGGTGAACATGCAGGCCGTCCGGGCAAAGCTGAAGCCTGCCCGGCTCGTCTATACCGTTACGCTCCGGGAATCAGGGATCCGGGTGGAAAACAACCAGAAAGAGGAAGATCCGCTGGAAGTGGAATGGCCTTCCGTATACCGGGCTTTCCGGAAAAAGGGCTGCGTCTACCTGTATGTGACCGGCGCCAAAGCGTTCCTGCTCCCGGACGGCCAGGCCGGCGTATCCGACCCGGAAGTCTGGCAGTATCTCGTCGATCACCTGGGAACCGAAAAATGTAAATGATCATAAAGGAGGAATAACCCATGAAAGGCATCGTAAAACATCATCAGGACCTGAAGGTGATCCCGCTGGGCGGCGGGATGGAACGGCGTATCCTGGCCTGGGACGATCCGCTCATGGCGGTGGAAGTCGGGTTTGAGACCGGAGCGGAAGGCGCTCCGCATACGCATCCGCACACCCAGCTGAGTTACGTCCTGTCCGGTTCCTTCCGTTACGCCGTGGAGGACGAGTCGGTGATCCTGAA
>ONXY01000539.1 GCA_900321945.1 uncultured Eubacteriales bacterium
TAGAAGCAGTCCCAGGATTTTTCCCGCGTGACGGAGACGGAACCGGCATACCGGCGGTGGTGGGCCAGGGGCTCACAGCGCAGGTAATCGATCCGGTCCGCCGAGGCGACGGCGGAGAACACGAAAGCCAGGTCGTTGGAGGAGCGGAGCTCCGAGAAACGGAGGTCCCGGTCCCGGACGAAGGCCGCCCGGAACAGCTTGTCCCAGGCCCAGCCGACAAAGAGGCGGAAGGCGTCCCGGGGAATATCCTTTCCGGCGAAGGGACGGCGGGAGGGAAGCAGCTCCTCCAGGCAGCCCTGGGGCGGGCCGAAGGAGCAGGTATCCGTGTAAAAATTGTCACTGGTGAAGGTGACCAGGTCCAGGCTGTCGATTTTCGCCCGGTTCCAGGCCTGGTCCAGCATATCCGGCTCATAATAATCGTCCGCGTCCAGGAAAGCCAGGTATTCGCCGCGGGCGTACCGCAGGCCTTCGTTCCGGGCGGCGCCGGCGCCGCGGTTTTCCGTCGTGAACACCCGGACGCGGCCGTCCTGTTCCGCCATTTTCGCCAGAATGGCGGGGGAGCCGTCCGTGGAGCCGTCGTCCACGCAGATGACCTCGAGGTTGACGTTGGAACGGAAGAGGACGGAACGGAGGCACTGCTCCAGGTAGGCTTCGGCGTTGTAAACCGGGATGATGACGGAAACGTCGACGGTCTGGTAATACGCCTCCGGATCCGCGACGATCCGTTCCAGGCGGGACCAGTCCAGCGGATGGAGGAAGGAACGGTCAAAGCGGTTGTTCCGGTAGGGTTCCGCCAGTTCGCTGCTTATGTGGCGCAGGTAGGGGAGTTTGCGGGAGGCTTCCAGCCGGCTGAGGGTCAGGAGCATGCTCAGGAACTGCTTGTCATACATGACGGGCTCAAACTGCTTCAGGAGCGCCGGGTCCTTTTCGAGCAGACTGTGGATCCAGCGGTATTCCTCTGTGATGCAGGCTTCCTTTTTGCGGCTGAACATGGAGGCGTTGGGGTTGTCCGTGCGGTACCAGTACAGCCGGTCCCGGATGAAACGGACCTTTTTGCCGCGGCAGAAGGTCTGGAACCAGAAGCCGTTGTCCTGGAAGGAGGCGCCGGGGGTCTCATGGTGCCGGATGCCGTGGCGGAGGAGGAAATCCCGGCGGTAGAGGCCGGTCCAGGTATTGATGGGGAAAAAGAAGGTTTCCTTTTCCTTTCCCGGGCAGAGGGTCCGGTTATAGAAGCCGTCGTCCGGGGAAAGGAGGACGGGGGTTTCCTTCAGGGAACCGTCCGGCAGGACGCTGAAGCGGGTGAAATCCGACTTGACGAAGTCCAGGCCCCAGCGGGAGGCTTCTTCATACAGCCGCTCGAACATCCGGGGGGAGACGAAATCGTCCGGCTCCAGGATGCCGATATACTCGCCGCGGGCCCGGTCCATGCCGACGTTCATCGTATAGCCGTAGCCGGAGTTGGGCTTGTCCACCACGAAAAAGCGTGGGTCCGCGGCCTCGTATTCCCGCAGGATGGCGAGGGAACCGTCCGTGGAGCCGTCGTTCAGGAGAATGAATTCCATGTCCTCCAGCGTCTGGTTTGTCAGGCTCTCCAGTGCCAGGTTCAGGTAATCTTCCACGTTCATGATCGGAACGATCACGGACACCTTCGGCTGCTGCGAAACCGGATGGAAGGGTTTCCGCTCCTCCGGAGCGCCCGGCGCCTTCGTCAGGTCCGCCGCCTTCATCATATCCTGCAGGATCACCCCGCAGCCGGACCGGTCCTCCCGCAGGTAATCCCCGATCTTCCGGTCCATCTCCTCCCGCACGCCGGCGTCCGCGGCAAGCCTCCTGTACCAGACCAGCAGGTCCTCATATTCCTGCCGCATGACCAGGTCCCTCAGGCGGTCGTCCGTCCCGTCCGTCTTCATCTGGTCCTCGATAATCCGGATGGAACGGATCTGACAGTCAAAATGCTCCGCCTTCCGCCCGACCAGGGAATCCTTCTGGTTGACCCGGTGCACGGTCACCCTGCCGGGGGAGCACATGATCCGCCCGCCGCAGGTAATCAGTTTGCAGTAGAAGGACCGGTCGTTCACGCACCGCAGAGTGTTGAACCTGCAGCCATGGTCCAGAAGGAAGGACCGGCGGTACATGCCGCTCCAGGGCGTGATGCTGATCCGGAACAGCGGGCTGTTTTCCTCCGGCGTGAGCAGACGGAGCCAGTCCCCGGGCTCCAGGGAATTGAATTCGTTTTTTTCATTGAAGA
>ONXY01000538.1 GCA_900321945.1 uncultured Eubacteriales bacterium
GTTTTCTCGTCCCTTACCGGCCCGGAGATATATTTTCTTGTCGCGAGCAGCGAGACCGAGAACTGGCCCGTCACTGCCTACGACCTGGTGACAGAAGAGAATGCCGGGGATTTTATCATCCTGAATGAATCCTACGGATCGCTGAGCTTTAACCTGGACTGGCCGGTCTACGGGGGATACGACGCGGAGACGATCGCCTCCATCGGGGACCTCAGCGGTACGGTGGAAGTGAGCAGGGACGGAGGATATACCATGTGCTTCGGCCGGAATGAAGACGGAACGCTCGCCAACAATTCCCAGCGGGCCATCCCCAAGTCCTCCGCCACCGTGCGCACCGGCTTCCTTGATATTGACAGGTACAAGCAGGCGGTGGACGTCATCACGGGTGAAGAATACAGCATGGATACCGTGGAAGAAACGGACAGCGCGCGCATCGCCGCGCTGACGGAGCTGGGTTTCACCGAGGAGGATGCCGTCAACCTGATGAGCGATTACGCCGCGTGGCTGACGCGTCCGGAAATTGCCGGGGAAAACAGCATCGCGGAAGGCGTAAGCAGCGTCGGGCACCGGGTTGAAGCGCGCTACGGCTATTACGGAAAGGCCGCGTCCTGGACAGTCAGCGGCCTGGAGCTGGTCGGCGGATGCGGCCAGATGAACACCGTGTTCAGCTGGGGAACACTGAACGGCTCCGGCCTGATCTCACAGGCCGGTACCGAAGAAATCAATTGATCCGCGGATACACGGACATCCCGCGGCACCGCAGAACGGAGGGTTTGTATGGATAACGTGACTACGCTGAGGAATCTGTTTTCCCGCCTGGCGGCGGAAGGCCGCCTGGCGCTTCCGGAGGACTTCATCACAGGCGAATATATCCGGAAGCCCAATTGCCGGGGGTGTTTTCCCCATGGAGACGGATGGTTCCTTTTCCGGATCGATGAACGTAACAATCCGCAGATTACCGGCCCCTTCAGCGAGCAGGGCATTGTGTACGCCTGCGCCATGATGCTTCATCAGTCTTCCGGCCTTGAGGAATACCGGTTCTCGGATGAAGAGCGAAGCGTTTATATCCATAGCCATTACCATTCGCCGGAGGAACTCCCGTAACCGGAATGAAAAAGCCCGGGGACTGCAAGATCCCCGGGTTTTGTGATACTTTCACGGTCAGCAGCCTTTGAAATTTTCCCAGCCGACCGTGCCGCAGACATGATGGCCGCAGGTGCCTTCAGACGGGCAATTCTCCCAGCAGACGCCGCCGGATACTTTTTTCAGCGTTTCAGCGTCCAGTTCAGTGTTGGCAAGCTCTGTCATGTAGGCTTCGGCCTCTTCCTTTGTCAGTGTGACGCCTGCAGCCTTCGCCAGCTCCATCAGTTCGTCGGCGCTTTTGCACTCCGCCGCCTTTTTGATCATTTCCTTCATGGTGTTCAAAGAACTTTCCTGATCTGACATGGTAAATACCTCCTGGTTTTTTATTTTTCAGCAGGAAAGAAAAATCCGGCTTGATTGCATATATCGAAAACCTCTTTCTGGCTGTTGGATGCCAGCAGGGTTTCACGTTCATTTTCGGTCTGCCGAGAAATGGGTCCGGCCCATGAGACGGTAAGCTCATCCTCTTTTGTTTCCTCCCACTTTTTCCCGGCGGCGCGGGGACGCTGTATATAAAGAAAACTGAAAACCCGTTGACCTATGCTGAGTCAACGGGCTGCCCGCGGTCTGGACTGATCTCCTGTTTATAATCCGGAGTTCTTCTTCTTTTTCCACTCCTGGTAGGCTGTCTCGATCTCTTCGTCGCTCATGCCGAGGAAGGCAAAAGACCGGAGCTTCATCATCTCCGGCTCAGCCTGTCTCCCTCCGGGGAAAGCTCTCCGGATTTTCGCGATATTCGCGTAGTGCTCGAAACCATTGTCCGTAGCGTAGAAAGCTGCGCCGCCCGTCGCTTTTCCCATGTCTTCAACGTCCAGTTCCTGCATGTTTTTGTTTTCCTTAGTGATATCCTCCTTTCTTTTCATTTTCCGGCGTTCCCGCCGATTTCTCAGAATAAGTCAAATACGGACTTAACCAGTTTGCCGATCCATTCAAGGGTCGAATCGTCAAACTTGCCGATTTTATTGTTATCGCCGCCGTTCACTTTTTCCATCTGGGCCAGGTCCAGTTCCTTCATCTTGTTTTCCATTTTCGTATCCTCCCGTTTCTTTCGCTTTCAGCGTATTTCCCTGATTTCGCGGCTGCTTTCTTACTGCCGTCATAATAGAATACACACGACCGGAAGGAACTGGCAGTAATCCGTGAAAATATTATTTTAGTATTTATTCCCAGCGAAGGAACGGACCGGGCAGCGCGGTTTCTCCCGTCCGCAGCGCGCCCGTGATATCGGACGGAACGCCTTCCGCCGCCGGAACCTCCCGGACCTCCGCCGGATCCATGATCATATTCAGCCGGGCCAGCTGCCTGCCGAACGCGAAAGGTGCGTCTTTCGCGGCGCTGAAGCGGGCGGTTTTCTCTTTTTCATCCGGTACGATATCAAACCACGCGTTCTGCCCGTTCCGGTCAAATCCGCAGAATTCCTGCCAGGCAGGCAGGTTCAGACAGACTTCCGGTTCCGGATACATCACCCGCAGATAA
>ONXY01000537.1 GCA_900321945.1 uncultured Eubacteriales bacterium
AATCGATGATATCACCGTAGAAACCCACGCGGAATAAAAGGAACGGGGGCATTTTACAAACTCGAGGCAAAAGCACAAGTGAGCGAGCGCGCCGGGTGTTCCGAAAAGGGGACATCCGCAGTGTCGGCTCTTAGTGATTGACGAGCCGCCAGGCGAAGACAGAGCTTAGAGCCGCTGCACGAGGACCAAGTGCGAACGGTCCCCGTTCGGAATACCCTGGCAGAGAGCGGCTGAATTTGAAACCCCTGGCAGAGAGCGGCTGAAATCGATTATAAAAGAATAAATAGATAAAAGATCGGAGGGAAAGGGAATGAAGAAATGGCAAGGAATCCTGCTGCTGGCGCTGGCACTCAGCGTCCTGCTGGTTCCCGCCGCCCTGGCGGACCTGCAGCAGACCGGTGATCTGATGATCAACACCGGCTGGCTCAGCGTCGACGGATACGCGGGGTCGGGCGGCCCGGTGGTGATCCCGGCGACCTACGTCCGGGAGAGCGACCAGGTTGAGTGGTACACGAACTATATCGGTGAAGGCGCCTTCAGGGACCAGACGGGAATCACCTCCCTGGAGATGGCGGACACCCGGGTCGAGTCGATCCTGAAGGAAGCCTTCTCGGGCTGTACGTCCCTGGCGGAGGTTCAGCTCTCCGGCCACCTGATCGCCATTGACGACCGGGCCTTCGCGGGCACGGCGGCCCTGAAGGAGATCACGATGGATCCCGCCCTGTCCTTCATCGGCCGGGAGGCTTTCGCCGGATCCGGGCTGGAAAAGGCCGTCTTCACCGGTGTCTGCCCGGTGATGGAGGATTACGCCTTCGACGCCTCCGTGACCTTCTGCGTCCCCGCGGACCAGATGGACGCCTACCGCGCCGAGCTGGAGCGCTCGCTGCGGACGGAGGTGAAGCTGGAGAGCACCGGGAAAAATGCCGAAATCTATGATTTCGCAACCGAACAGCTGACCCAGCTGAAGCCCGGGCTCGAGCCCATGACGGTGGATCAGATGTTCACCTTTGACCCGGACACGAAGACCATCACCAAGTACAACGCCTTCCACGCCCGGGTGGAAATCCCCGCGGAGATCAACGGCGTTCCGGTCCGGGGCATCGGGAGGCGGGCTTTCTACGAGAAAGCCTATCCCTATTACGTAACCGTGCCGGAAGGCGTGCAGATCATTGAAAAGGAAGGCTTCAGCCGGATGCCGCGGCTGGGCTGGATCACCCTGCCGACCACCCTGCGGGAGATCGAGGACCAGGGCCTGAACAGCTACGCCGGCGAGCGGCTGGTGCTGCCGGAGGGCCTGGAGGTCATGGGCGAATCCGCCGCGGGCTATACCAGCAGCAACCTGAAGCACGTGACCTTCCCGACCACGCTGAAGCAGATCGGCAAGTACTGCTTCACCGGCTCCGGCCTGGAGGAGATCCATCTCCATCCCGGCCTGGAGGAGATTCCGGAAAGCGCCTTCAGCGTCTTCTATCTGGAGGACACGGTGCTCGTGATTCCGGAAGGGGTCAGGACCATCGGGGACAACGCCTTCGGTATGGGCAAGATTACCGAGCTGGTACTGCCCTCCACGATCGAGTCGATCGGCGCGAAGGCCTTCTCCTGGAACCAGAGCCTGAAGATGCTCACCCTGGGCGGCACGAAGCTGCCGGAATTCGGGGAAGCCGCGCTGGACAACACGCCCCTGTTCAATTCCGCGTCCCATTCGGTGATCAGCCTGCCGGAAACCGCCGCCCCGGCGGACCTGGACGCCGTACGGAAACAGGCCGAAGCTCTGGGCCTGAAGGTGGAAGTGAAGCTGAACGGCCTGGACGTCATGGAGGCGGAGCATGTCCTCGAAAAGGAGGACAGCGGACTGAAATACATCGCCGGCTATACCGGCGATCTGGAGAATCTCCTCGCGCCGGACGGCTATTCCGGCATCTGGGAGGAAGCGTTCATCGGCAAACAGACGATCCGCCGCTTCCAGACCGGGCTGGACGGCAGATGCGCGTTCATTGACGCGCGGGCGTTCAAGAACAGCGCCCTGGAGAAGATTACCCTGATGGAGGGCCTGGAGGAAATCGGCGAGGAAGCCTTCCGCGGCACGAAGCTGAAGGAAGTCAAGATTCCCGCTACCGTCACGGCGATGGGCGAGTCCGTGTTCGCGGACTGCGCGGAGCTGAAGACGGTCACCTTTGCCGGCGCGAACACGGCCCTGCCGGCCTATGCCTTTGCCAACGACACGGCCCTGGAAAGCGTCACCCTTTCCGAAGGCATCACCGAGCTGGGCGAGGGCGCCTTCAGCGGCTGCACGGCCCTGCGGGAGATCGTCCTGCCGGAAGGCCTGACGGCCATCGGACCCAACGCCTTCGCGGGCTGCACGGCCCTGCGGAAGATCACGCTGCCTGAAAGCCTGACGGACATTGGCGCGAACGCCTTTGCCGGCTGCCGGGCCCTGACGGAGCTTGCCCTGCCGGACGGCCTGAAGCGGATCGCTTCCGGCGCGCTGGCGGATACGGGCCTGACGGCCCTCGATCTGAACCGGACGGAGCAGGTGGAGGACGGCGCCTTTGCGGGAACGGAACTGAAGGAAATCATCCTTTCCGCCGGGCTGGACATGAGCGCGGAAACCATCGCCCAGGTGCCCGCGGAGGGCATCCGCCTGGCCGCGGAGGCCACGGACGAGGAAGCCGCCGCCT
>ONXY01000536.1 GCA_900321945.1 uncultured Eubacteriales bacterium
CGTTCCCTCGCCGGAAACGAGCATGGGAAAGGCGGAAACGCTCACCTGGCTGATGCGGTTCGCGCGGGATCATTATCCGGCCCGGGACTACGCGCTGATTATCTGGGACCACGGCGCGGGCCCTCTGGGCGGCGTATGCCTGGATGAAAACTTCGCTCCGGACCGGCTGACGGTGGACGAACTCAGCCAGGCCCTGGAGGACGCCGGGCTGCCCGAAAAACTCAGCTGGATCGGATTCGACGCCTGCCTGATGAGCACCGTGGAGGTGGCGGCCGCCCTCAGCCCCTGGGCGGATTATATGATCGCCTCCCAGGAATCCGAGCCCTCAACGGGCTGGGACTACAGCTTTCTGACGGCTCTGACCGAATGCCCGGAAAGGACGGAGGCCTTCCGCCGCCTGATCGATCTGTATACCGGGTCTGATCCGGAAAGCGAAAGCACGCTCACGCTGGCATGCACGGATCTGTCCCGCGTGGCGGAAGTGGTTCAGGAAATGGACCGCTATTTTGCCTCCCTGGCCGGCCTGATCGGGCCGGATACCTTCATCCGGTTCTCCGCCCTGCGGCAGGAGAGCGTAAGCTTCGGCAAGGCCGTTCCGGGAACGGACAGCAGCGGCTACGATCTGGTGGATCTTCTCAGCCTGCTGTCCCTTTACGGGGAGGATTCCGGGGCGGAACGCCTGGAGGAGGCTCTCTCCCGGGCCGTGGTCTATCACCGGGAAAGCGCGGGGCAGGCCGGAGGGCTTTCGGTTTATCATCCCTATCACAACAAGGAGAAATACCTGAGCGGCTGGGGCCTGGAATACCGCCGGATGGGCTTCTGCACCGGATACACGGACTACCTGCTGCGCTTCGGCGATCAGCTGATGAGCGGGACGGACGGCAGCTGGACGGCGCTGGGCGAAACGCGGCAGAAAACGGAAACCGGTGGCGGGCATCTTTTCACCATGCAGCTGACGGGGGAACAGCGGACCATTTTCCAGCACGCGCAGCTGGTGATTCTGCGCCCCTGGGACAATCCGGCGGCCGCCGCGTTCAGCGGGACGGCGGGCGTGGAGAGCAGGCAGTGGTGGTATTCCCCCGTCGCCTTCGCCGAGGCTGAAATCGACGAAAACGGAGTTCTGAGCGCCCGCTTCAGCGACCGCGGCCTGTATGTGACGGACGGGGAAGGGAACCCCCTCGCCGGCCCCCTGGCATGGCGGCTGTCGGAGGACGGCCGGATCTGCGTCGAGGCACGGTACCGGGAGCTGACCGGCAGGGAGAACGCGGCGGAAAACGCGGACGTTCTCTTCGTCTGCGAGGAGACCGAAGACGGAAAACTGAGAATCATCCGGAAAGAAATCTACGATCCGCTGACGGAACGCTATACCGCCCGCCTCGCGGTTCAGGAGGAAAACTATTCCAGCCTCCTTTTCGATCCGCTGGCCGTCGGCGTTCCGCTGGCGGCACACCCTCTTCCCGGACTGGAACAATGGAGGAGAACGGACCTGTCCTCGGAGCAGATCTCTCTTTCCGAAAACTGGTCCTTCCGGTTCCTGGACGAACAGATCAGCGGAGCGCAGCTTTTCGCCTCCTTCGAAATCACGGATTACTGGCAGAACAGCGTGATGAGCCCGATGATCTCCGTGGACAACCCGAACCTGTTTCTGATCGACCGGGGTACCGGCGAATTCAGCCTGGACCCGGACAACCCGGATTCCGCCGGAACCCCGGGCCCGGACCTGGTCCTGACGGCGTCCCTCGTGGCGGACCGTTCTCTGCTGAATCCGTCGCTCATGCTCTGCCTGGAACTCACAAACGAAGGAGAGGAGAGGCTGTTCTATGAGGTTCACAACCTCGAGGCGGACGGGCGGATCTCGCTGATCTGGTACGACGAATCGCAGGGAAGCCTGGACGATGTTCCGCCCGGTTTCACACGGAAGGGATATTTCCGCATTCCCGGAACGTGCCTGCGCGGACTGAAAGAGCTGAAGGAGCTGAGTTTCCTGCTGGAGGCGAAGACGGCAGGGGGAGAGACTTATTCCGCCGGCATTCTGCTCAACGACCTGACATACTGCCCCCTCGGGGACATCGCCCCGGAAGCCGGCCCCGTGCTTGCGGCCGGTTCCCTGGATGAAGTCATCCTGGAACTGACGGGACTGACGGAAGAGACGAACGGTTCTGTGCGCGCGGATTTTCACATTGTCAACCAATCCGAGACGACCTTCCACTCCTTCGAGTGGGACATCGCCATGGACGGCGTCGCCGGGAACTGCTATGCCGCCGGAAGCGTTCTGCCGGGAACGGAGGGATACTGTTTCTGGGTCTTTGGGAATCTGACGAACCTTTCCGGACTGAATACCCGGTGGAACGGGCAGGGGAGTATAAATCTGGCGAGAGAACGGCTGCTGCAGGCGTCCGGAGTGAACGCGGTCCGTTCCGTTCAGCTGCTGCGGGCGGATGGAGATCAGGCCGTCCGTGCCGTCTCCTTCTCCCTGACGGACGCTTTTACTCTGAAGGCCGATGCTCCGGCCGCGCGGACGGAGGATATGCTGCTGCTGGATCAGGATGAAATCCGGGTGTGGGCTGAACGGGTGCTGATCGGAAGCAACGGGGCAGGAGTCAGGCTCCGGGCCGTCAGCCGGATGGACCGGCCCGTCGTGCTGTCTCTTGGGGATAGGATGATACAGGGGCTGGACGCGTCCAACTCCGGGGAGGACCGGATGATTCTTCCCGCCGGGGGCACGGCGTACCACTGCGTTTTTCTCAGCTCCCTGAATCTCCTTCCGAGAGATCATATCGTGGACAGGCTGGGATTCAGCTTTCACTGGGAGGACCGGCATACCGGCCGGGCCGTGATCCGGATGCCGGAAACCGTGCGCATCAACGATAAGGGAGGCGTTTATCTGGCCGCGACAGACGCGGTGACGACTCCCGCCGTGCCGGCGGAGGAGAAGCCGGAGACCGTACTGGCCCGGTCCGATTCCGCGGAAATAACGGCGGAGCTGCTCTCCCTGGAAACGGGGCTTCACGGCGAACTGACCGGCCGTCTGCGCCTGACCAGCCATATGGATCAGGATTTCAGCACCTTCTACTCCTTCATGACGGCGGAGGATACCGTGACCGACGCGATCCTGAACCGGGTCATGCTTCC
>ONXY01000533.1 GCA_900321945.1 uncultured Eubacteriales bacterium
CATCTTCAGGTCGATCTTCGGGCCGTAGAAGGCGCCGTCGCCCTCGTTGACCTCGTAGTTCCCCTCGCCGTACTGCTTGTCCAGAATCTTCTTCAGCGAGGCCTCCGCCTGGTTCCACACCTCGATGTCGCCCATGAAGTCGTCGGGCCTCGTGGACAGCTCCGCGATGTAGCTGAGGCCGAAGGTGCCGTAGATCTCCCCGGCGATGGACATGATGTCGGCGATCTCGCTCTCGATCTGGTCCTCGGTCACCAGGATGTGCGCGTCGTCCTGCCGGAACATCTGCACCCGGAACAGGCCGTTCAGCTCGCCGCTCTTCTCCTTCCGGTGAATCACGTCCACCTGGCTGATCCGGACGGGCAGCTCCTTGTAGGAATGCAGCGCCCGGCTGTAGACCTTGATCGCGTTGGGGCAGTTCATGGGCTTGGCCGCGAAGGTGTCGGCGGCCTCGATGTCCCCTCCCTCGCCGGGGATCAGGAACATGTTGTCCCGGTAGTGGCCCCAGTGCCCGGAGGTGACCCACAGCTTCCGGTTGTTGATCACCGGCGCCGCGATCTCCTGATACCCGTGCTCCTCATGGATGCCGCGCCAGAAGTCCAGCAGGGCGTTGAACAGCTTCCAGCCCCGGGGCAGCCAGTAGGGCATGCCGGGGGCCGTCTCGTCGAACATGAACAGATCCAGCGCCGGGCCCAGCTTCTTGTGGTCCCGCTCCATCGCTTCCTTCACCCACTGCAGGTGCTCCTTCAGGGCCTGTTTGTCCTGGAAGGCGTAGACGTAGATCCGCTGCAGCTGGTCCCGGTGCTCGTCGCCCCGCCAGTAGGAGCCGGAGACGCTCTTGATCTGGAAGGCCGCGTTCATCAGCTCCTGGGAGTTGTCGATATGCGGGCCCCGGCACAGGTCGATGTAGTCGTCGCCCGTGCGGTACACCGTCAGCGCTTCGTCCTCCGGCAGGTCGTTGATTTCCTCGGTCTTGAACTTCTGGTCCGCGAACAGCTTCAGCGCCTCTTCCCGGGAGACCTCCTGCCTCGTCCAGGGCTCCCGCCGTTTGATGATCTCCCGCATCTTTTCCTCGATCACCGGGAAATCCTCGTTGGTCAGGTTCCGGGGCAGCAGGAAATCGTAGTAGAACCCGTCCGCGATCTGCGGCCCGATGGCGTACTGCACGTTTTCCTTCCCGAAGATCTCGATCACGGCCTTGGCCAGGATGTGGGCCAGGCTGTGGCGGTAGACGGAGGCGTAAAACTCTTTGTACTCCTCTTTGCTCATGTTTTCCTTGCTCATGGTACCCTTCCTTTCCGCAGGGAATCCGCCCTGCCCGGTTCTTCCGCAGGGGACAGAAAAACGCCCCCTGCACACGCTTGTGCAAGGGACGCGGATTTCGCGCGGTTCCACCCTTTTTCCCCTTTCCCGGAAGGAAAGGAGCGGCTCATTTCCGGCTGATAACGGCGCCGCCGTGCCTGTTCGCAGGCCTCTCGGAGGGGGTGCCTTCCGCTTTCCCGGCAGGGCGCTCTCACCGTCCGCGCCCCTCTCTGAGCCGTTCCGCCCGGAGGTATGTCCTCGTCATCGATGTGCGGCCATTATAGGACGAAAGGTTCCAAAAGTAAAGCCCTTCCGGGAATTTTCCGGTTTTCGCCGCGGAAAGGCGGCGGACGGGCCGCCGCCCGCCCGTCAGAACTCGAAATCGCAGGCGACCGACGCGCTTCTGACCTCGTGCATCCGCTTTTTCACGGGCAGGTGAACGGGGTGGGTCTGGTATGCCTGAAAGGATTCCATGCCGTCGAACACGGTGATCAGCGCCAGGTCGTAGGACCGTTCGCTGTGCAGCACGTCCTGCCCCGCCTCCAGATCCAGCATGCCCTCGATCTTTCCCTTCATGCCGTAAAAGTTTTTCACCAGCTGCGGGATTTCTTCCTTAAATTCATCCTTTATCCTGAACAGAACGATATGACGGATCATTTTTCTTCCTCCCGTTTTTCGGCCGGCAGCGTTCCGGCCAGCATTTCATCCAGTATTTCCGCGGCTTCCCCCGCCAGGCGCAGGCAGGGCCTGCGGAGATAGAATTCGGGCGTGCGCTCCTCCGGCTCGCCGCCGGGCTTTACCGGCACGTTTTTCAGCAGCTCCCGGCACACGATGCTTCCGTTCCTTTCACGGAACCGTTTCGCGTATTCCTGCACCAGCGCGTAATGCGCCTTCTTGGCCTCCGGATCCCGGGGATCGGCGTAGCCGCGCAGGATGCCCAGGGCCAGCAGCGCGCCGCTCACCGTGCCGCACACCTCCCGCAGCCTGCCCATGCCGCCGCCGAAGGAGGAGGAAAGCCGGGCCGCCGCGTCCAGGTCCATCCCGGTCTCGTCCCGGAAGGCGCAGAACACCGCCTGGGCGCAGTTGTACCCCGTCATGAACAGCCGCCTGGCCTCTTCCCCGTGATCCATGGGAAGCACCTCCGTTTTTCTGCAAAGAGGGCTCCCGAAGTCGCCCTCGGGAGCCCTGACTGTTTTTTCCGGATTACTTGCTCAGCGCCTGCTGCACGGCCACGGCCACGGCCACGGTCATGCCCACCATCGGGTTGTTGCCGGCGCCCAGGAAGCCCATCATTTCCACGTGGGCGGGCACGGAAGAGGAGCCCGCGAACTGCGCGTCGGAATGCATGCGGCCCATGGTGTCGGTCATGCCGTAGGAGGCGGGGCCGGCGGCC
>ONXY01000529.1 GCA_900321945.1 uncultured Eubacteriales bacterium
GGTCAGCTCCGCAGCGATCTGTACGTCCCCCGTCTGTGTGGGCCCGTCGGAATCATCCTCCCCGTCTCCGCTCCCGGAGCCGGATCCGGAATCCTCCCCGCCGCTCTCCGGCGTATATCCTTCCACGGTACCAGCGACCTCCACGTTCGCCTGGTTCCGGTTCACGCTGATTGCCGCGGCGGCCGCGATGGAGTTGGATCCCTTCATCCGGCTCATGGCCGCGCCGGTGCCCAGGGTGCGGAAGTTGCCTTCGTTCCCCGCCAGGATCTTCGCGCCGCCGGCGGCGTGAATCTTCCCGGTCATTTTGGTATTGACCTGATGCTTGCTGACGGTCAGGCCCACCGCGGCGGCCACCATCATCTTCTGGGAATCCTGCTGGGAGTTTCCGGCCAGGCCGTTCTGACCCGTGGCGCCTTCCGCTTCGGCAATGCCGCTCTGCAGCCCGTTCTGCCCGCCGGTGGCGTCCTGCTTCGACCCCTGGGTCTTGAGGATGCCGGCGGAAATCGGCGCGTCATTGCTGGTTTCGCTCGTGTCCGGGTCGCCGTTCTTCTTTTCGCCGTTGGTCTTTCCGTTGATCTTGTCCGCGGTCTTGTTCTTGTCGTTCTTTCCCTTCCCCTCGAAGGCTTCATCGTAGATAGTGCCGTCCGTCACCTTCGTGATGTTCTCATCGACACTTTCGCCCTTCTTGAACTTTTTGGTATACCGCTCCATGTCCGCGCCCATGGCCGAGGCGAAAGCGTTGCTTTCGTCCTGGCTCAGGCTCAGCGCACGCTGATAATAGGAACCCTTCTGCAGGGTCGCCTCGCCCAGGAAGTCCGCGGCAATATCCGTGGAGATAATGTTCAGCGCGACGGACGCGCCGACCGCGGTGGCGCTGCCCACGGCAAAGCTGCTGGCATGGGCCAGCGCCTTTCCTTCCTCCTTCGCCAGCAGGATCAGGCTGGCGCGCTCAATCTCCGGCTCCGCCTGCACGGGAGCCGTGTGGGTCGAGATGAATGTCCGGTACGCGGTTGTCTTCTCCCACTTCCAGTCCTTGGATTCCGGCAGGTTTCCGTCGTCATCCTTGACATTGTCGGCGATGGCCTGCTTTTTCGCGGCTTCCATCTCCCGGTTGTAAACCCTGACAGCAATGTCATAATCCTTCTTCGCCTGCGTCCGGGCAGCTTCCGCCGCGGCCGGATCGGCCTCGAGGGTATCCCCGTCCGTGGTGGTGATTTTCGTGCCTTCATCCACGTTTGCGTTCACCGTGTGGTCCAGCAGGTTGATGGAGACGGACACGTCCACGGTAATATCCTTCGCGTCGGATTTGCTCACATCCGCCTTGCCGTCCTTTTTGCCCCGAGCCAGCGGATCCGTGCCCGCCGCGGAAGCCGTCTTCGCGCTGTGGTCCGATCCCGCGCGGATTTCCGCAGTCGCGGCGTCCACGATCCGGTTCTTCCCGACCGCGCTGACAGTCTGCATGTCCCCCCAGGCCAGGGAGAACGCCGCGCCGACGCCCACGGTCTTGCCCTTACTGTTCTGGTTCTGCTGGGCGGAAGCCTGATCCGCGCCGTCCCCGGCGGCGGGCCTGTCGAACCTCGCGTTCAGCGTGATGTTCGGGTTGTCTTCCAGGATATCGTCGGGAATGAAGACCTGGAAGCTTCCGTCCACGGAGACGCTCACTTCCCGCTCCTGCGTCTCATGATTCCGGTCCTCATAGGTCATGGTGACCGTTTCCGGCAGGAAGTGGGCGTCGTCCGCAACCAGCTTCGCTTTTCCGTATTCTTCATTCTTTACTTCCGCCCGGCCGCCGTCTCCGGTCTCCATGGTGAAGACGTATTCCTTCGCGTTTTCGGTATACATCTTCAGGAATTCATTCTCCACCTTCCCCGCCAGCTCCAGCGGTTCATACTCCACCGTGAAGGAGGTCACCGGCGCGTCGGGCATATAGAAGCTGTAGGTGGTCTCGGTTTCTGTTTTATGGTCGATTACCACGATTTCCTTGGTGATCTCCTCTTCGTCGCCTAACTTGTATTTATATTTCAGCGATTTGACCTTCTGTTTCTTGCCGGTTCCAGCCTCCGTGGGCGGTTCCACCTTCACCAGCACCAGCTCGCCGTCCCGAGCCTTCAGCTTCTGCTCATTGGAAGCGTCGTCTGTATTCTGCTGCTTTTCTTCCTTATCCCGTCCCTGCACCGTCACAGTCAGGCCAGTATTATCCTTTGGGTTGGGCAGGGTAATCTCGTGCGTTCTTTCTGTGAATTCAATTTTGCAGAGAATATGCTGATTGTTCTCGGACAGGGTTCTGGGGGAGTAAAGCCAGAAGTATCCGCCGTTGTCGTCCTTCAGGATATCCACCTCCTCGGTCCGGGTTTCCCCATCCCTGTCCGTATAGGAATAGGTAACCTTCGAGGGCATGTCATATCCGTCGTCGGGCGTAACCGTCACCTTCTTCGCCCCGTTGGGCCCGTCCAGGATGTCCGCGGATCCGCCGACCCCGGTCCGTACGTCGTATACCGGCGGGATGAACGCGATTTCCACAATGATGTCCCGCTCTCCGTCCTCCCCGCTGATGTCGTCCGGGAAGCTGAAGGTGCTGGTGCCCTTCTCCGCGTCCACAGCCAGGTCGATGGTCTTCAGCGCGTGGTTCTCGTCCGTGTAGGTCACGGTCACCTTCCCCGGCAGGCTGTACATCGGCCGGTCGTTCCGCTCCTCCAGGGTCATGGTCAGGATCTGCTTCTTGTTCTCGGTTTTAAAGCTGACCGTCCCGCCGGTGGTGGCGCCGATCAGGA
>ONXY01000528.1 GCA_900321945.1 uncultured Eubacteriales bacterium
ATTATCAGGCAAAACCCGGAAATTGTCCAGAAAAATATGGCGCGGTTCCGAAAAAATACGGACGCGGTCCCGGAAAGAGCTTTCCGGAGGCGGGAAGCCCTCCGTCCGGACGGAATCGGCGCGTCTCCGCCGGGCTGAAACTGGACAGCCGCGGGAGAGCTGTGCTAAAATAATCCGTATCTTCCACAACGGGGGAATCATGATGACTGCGTTCGCGAACAGCCTGACGACCAACCTGCTGGTGACGGCCCTGGTTCTGGTGATGGTGTTCCTGCTGCCCTGGCTCGACCGGAGGATCTGCAGGAAACTGGGCCTGAATCTGCAGGGCGGAGTCAGCAGCAATCCGCACGCGGAGGCGCTTCTCCGGACGCGGAAGGGAATTCTCTACTCGCTTTTCGGGGCCTATCTGCTCGCCGCGGCGTATATGGTGTTTTTTTCCCGCTCCGCCACGCGGGACTATCAGATTCACGTCGCCCTGTTTTCCGATCTGAAGAACGCCGTGCGGATCGACTACGGCTTTTTCGGATTTATCCGGGAGATTTTCACGGACGGTTTCTCCGCCGCGATGTCCCACGTCCGGATCGAGAAGGCGGAGGACATCGCCCAGGTCTATATGAACATCATGCTGTTCGTGCCCATGGGCTACCTGCTTCCGTATCTGTTCGACTGGTTCCGGGCGAAGGTGCGTTTCCGCCCCGCCTGCGCCTGCTTCGCGCTTTCGCTGCTGACCGAAAACCTGCAGCTGGTTTTCCGCCGGGGCTTTTACGATATGGACGACCTGGTGTCCAACACCGTCGGGGGAATCGCCGGGCAGTTCCTGTTCATCTCCGCGGCGTACGTGGTGACGCACCCGGACTGGCGGAAGGAGCTGAAGGCCTACCGGCGGTGGAAGCGGAACGCGAGGAGCCGCACGCTGTATCCCTTTGCCAGACGCGTGAACACGAGCCGCGTCACGCTGCTCGCGTCGGATGAGGAAGCAGTGTGGGATTTCTACGTCATGAAGCTGGGTTTCCGGATGGTCCGGCAGATCGTTCCGCTGGATTCGCCCGGTACGGACATGCTGCTGGAAATGGGAAAAACGCAGGTGGAGATCCGCTGCGCGAACCGGCAGGAAGCCGTGCCTCCCCAGACGCTGACTCTGTCCGTGAGACGCCTGAAGCCGGTGATCCGCCGGATGCGCGGGAACGGCATCCCGGTAAGCGAAATCGGGCAGGATGTCTATACGGGGCTGCGCTGTGTCCGTCTGCAGGGTCCGGACGGCGTCGGGATCCTGGTCATCGAGAGATAAAGACCCGGCGGGGGACGGGCCGGAAGGAGAACAGACATGAGAAAGGCGGCCAAACAGATTCTGGCATGCGCGGCGGCGCTGTTCTTTTTCTGCGTTCTGAGCCGTATCTTTCTGTTCAACCAGTTCAGCGTATACATTCCGGCGGAGAGAACCGCGGAGGAGGCCGGACAGGGAAAAACGCGCGCGGAGTCCGAGCGGCCGGACGTGCTGAGAGCCGGCGGGCCGGAAAGGCGCGGCCGGTACGAACGGATCCGCATCTATCCGGAAAAACCCGGGGAAACGGGACTCCGGATCCGCCCGGAAAACGGGGACGGCGATTCCTACCACGTGCTGCGGGTGGACCGCTTCCGCACGGTATACGACATGAACACGGGGAATTTTACCGGCGATACCGCCGTGATGATCGCGGTGACGCTCTTCTGGGGCCTGGTCAGCGCCATCATGCTGTGGCACTTCTTCCAGGCGAAGGGGAGCGCCTTCTACGATTACGCGACCATTTACTACGCCGGCTTTTCCCTGTTCACGATGGAAAGCACCGTGGTGATGCTGAGCGTCACCGTGTCCCACATCGCGCATCCGGAAAGCTTTTATATGTACTCGGTCTATTCCGCCATCAGCGGGGCCGGCACCCGGTTCATGACGCTGACCTCGCCGCTGATGCTCCTGTTCGCCGCGGCCATGGCGGTCAGCAACATCGCGCTGCTGAAGCATGAGCGCACCCGGCTGAAGAATATGGCCGGACTGCTGATCAGCGTGACGCTGATCGCCGGGGAGGCCCTGGGATGGTATCTTGTCACCCGGGACTTCTCGGGATCGGAGCGGGAAGTCCGGATCCGGACCATGCTGCAGAACACATACGCCTCGTTCTTCGTCTATTTTCAGTGCATGCTGACAGGATCCGTGATCTGCGGACTGCTGGCGGCAAAGCGCCGGCCTGCTCCGGACAAGGATTTCATCATCATCCTGGGCTGCTGGTTCCGCGGGGACGGAACGCTCCCGCCGCTGCTGCGCGGCCGCGCGGACAAGGCGCTGGAATTCTGGCGCAGACAGAAGGAGGAAACCGGGAAGGAAGCCCGGTTCATTCCCTCCGGCGGACAGGGCGGCGACGAGCCGATGCCTGAGGCGGAGGCGGTGCGGCGGTATCTGCTCGCGGAGGGTGTGCAGGACCGGCTGATCCTGCCGGAGAACCGGTCCAGGAACACTTATCAGAACATGGCCTATTCCGGGGAGATCATCCGTGAAACGGGGTCCGGCGGAAAAACGGTTTTCGCGACGTCCAGCTATCACGTGTTCCGGAGCGGGATCCAGGCCCGTCAGGCGGGGCTGGCCGCCGAAGGCATGGGAAGCCGGACGAAATGGTGGTTCTGGCCCAACGCGTTCATGCGCGAGACAGCGGGCCTGCTGCTGAAGCGCTGGAGGCAGGAGATGCTGCTTCTCGTGCTGATGCTGGCATTTTTCGACCTTCTGTGCATGACGCTGGGATAAAGCAGTTCGGGGAACCCGGCAGACCGGGAAACGATCGGATACGGCAGGAGGAAATCCGATGAATCTGAACAGGGAAGACTACATCGAACCGCAGTGCGCGCTGTGCGGGCAGCCGGGAGAGGAATCCGCCGTGAAGCCCGTTCCTCAGGACCGGATTCAGGAGAAGCTGCGGGAATACGAGGACCGGAACGACTGGACCGGGGCGGAACGTCATCTGAAGTACTGGATGGAGGAAGCGAAGGCCGGCGGGGACGAGCGGGGCATGCTGATGCTCAGCAACGAGCTGATGGGCTATTACCGGAAGCAGGGCCGCCGGGACGAAGCCTTCGCGTATGCCGCGGCGGCGGAGGAGCTGATCCGGAAACTGGGTATGGAGGATACCGTCACGGCGGGCACCACCCGGGTGAACGCGGGAACCGTGAGGGAGGCCTTCGGCGATCCGGAGGGCGGACTGGCTCTCTTCGAAAAGGCGCGGACAAACTACGAGAAAAACCTGAAACCGGGGGACGGGCGCCTGGGCGGGCTGTACAACAACATGGCGCTGGCGCTGACGGCGCTCGGCCGGTACGGGGAAGCGGAAGATATGTTCGGCCGGGCGCTTGACGTGATGAAAACGCAGGAACACGGCGAGCTCGAACAGGCAATTACCTGGCTGAATCTGGCGGACACCGCGGAAGCGGCCCTCGGCGCGGAAGCGTCGGAGAGCCGGACGGAGGAGTGCCTGGAGCGGGCGGAGGAGCTGCTGAATACGGAGAGCCTGCCCCGGAACGGATATTACGCGTTTGTATGCGAGAAGTGCGCGCCGGTGTTCGGCCATTACGGCTGGTTCATGACGGAAGCGGAACTGAGAAAAAGGGCGGAGGACATCAGTTCACGGAACGGATGATCCGATGCTGTCAGGCTTTATTTTCTGCCGGAACAGGCCGTGCCGGTTGCAGCAGAAATACAGCCAGCCCGTTCCGCGGTAAAAGAATCCCGCCTCCGCGTTTCCTTCGGGATACAGCGCTTTGATTTCACAGCGGTCAGGCGTCATATATGCCGCAAACGACAGATAATGATCCTTGTCCATGGGGTGGTCTGAAGAAACAAAGATCTCGTCTTCCACTCTCCGAATGTTCATACAGTGCATCCTGTCCGGCTCCTCCGCGTCCTGCGCCGGAAGCTGAATTCCGCAGCAGGAGATCAGCGCGTCCCCTCTGGCAAACAGCACATTTCCGCAGACGGGACAGACATAGAACAGGCTTTTCCGCATATCGGCGGATTTGTTCCTGTTGACAACCGTCTGTCCGCAAAGCAGCTCCGGAACAGAGACACGCAAAGCCTTACCAAGCGGCTCCAGCAGCGATACATCCGGAAATCCCCTGCCTGTTTCCCATTTTGATACGGTTTTATCGCTCACACAGAGCCGATCCGCCAGTTCCGCCTGGGTCATCCCATACTTCTCGCGCAGCGCTCTGATCGCCGCGCCTGTCACGTATTGATTCATCCGTCACCGCTCCTTTCCGGACAAGCATAGCAGACGGAGCCGCCGTCTTCAACCTACGCTCCGCAGAGACAGGCTCAGACGCGTGTCCGGTCCGGAAAAACGCAAAAGCGTTCCTGACGGTTTTCCCTTTTCCGGCAGGGCAGGGGAAGAAGGGAATCTCCGCACGCCGGCCGGCGGCTTGCGGAAATGCGCGGGAAAGACGCGGTTCACGCGCCGGAATCAGCGACGGGACACGGGCGGCGCAGCTCAATTTCATCCAGCCGGTCTGTTATGGCGTTTCTTCTTCCCGTCTCCTTAAAACCCATCCGGCGGTAGAGTCTCTCCGCGCCGGTATTGTTCTCAAGAATCCACAGTACGGGGTCATCCTTGCACAGGCTGACGGCGAATTCCAGCAATGCCGTCCCATACCCCCGGTTCTGCATCTCCGGAAGAACGTAAAGATCTTCGATCAGGCTGCCGGCCACGGATACGATCCCCACCGGCTTTTCATCCACCAGCATATACACCCCGGCGCCGCCGGATATTTTGTTCTGCAGGTATTCCCGCTGGCGTTCCGGCGAGTGCTCTTCTATGAAGCCGGGCGTGCAGAACGCCCGGTGCGATTCTTTCCAGGATACCGAATGGATTTCCGCGGCCTGCAGGATGTTTGTTTTATCCACAGATAGGATCGTCATTCTTCTCCTCTTTCGCCGGGTCTGCCCCTATGATTTTTTCACACAGAAAAAAACTGTGCCCGTACATGTCGGCTTCGCCGCAGAAGGTAAAACCCATTTTCCGATAGAGCTTCCGGGCCGGAATGTTCTCTTTCGCAACGGCAATATGGATTGAGGCAGCCCCCAGCTTCCGAAGTTCCGGAATCACACCCTGAACCAGGCATTCGGACAATCCCTTCCGCTGATGATCCGGCCTGATCACGACCCTTGCGAACTCACGGGCGTTATCCCTGACCGTCCAGCAGCTGAGATCATCCATCTCGTTTTCCGGAACGACGGAGACCGATCCGACGATTTCCTGATCCTCTTCCAGCACATATAACGTTCCGGCAGCGAGATCTCCTCTGATCTCCGTCTCTCCGGGATACGATTCATCCCAGGTACAGAAAGGCGTCCCGGTCACCGCTCTGAAGAGAGCCATGACGGTTTCCGCGTCGCCCGCATCAGCTTTTCTGAAACGCATTCCGCTTCCCGCCTTCCCGTCTTCGCCTGTGTCGGCGCTGCCGCGTGTTGTCCGTTCCTGCCGCCGTTCTTTCAGCGCGGCGGAAACCCCTAATCCGTAAGCGCGCTGCAGCCCATCCCCGGCGAGCACATCGCCCGCGTCTTTCACACCGCGCACGAGCACCATTCCGATGTCTTCAAGCCCGAAGAACCTGCAGATCATGCGGTACTGCATCACAATCGGGTCAAAGAGGTCCGGAAGCGACGCCGCGCCTGCCAGGATCAGCCCGAGCCGCTTTATACGGAATTCATTCCGCATCGGCGTGTGCAGCCGGTCAATCAGCGTCTTGAGCTGCGCGCTGACGCCGTAGAAGTAAACAGGGGAGGCGACGATCAGCGTATCGGCGCGCATGAGCTTCTGACAGATCAACGCCATATCGTCTTTCTGCGCGCAGGCGTGGCCTTCGCTGTTGTAACAGGCATTGCAGCCAAGGCACGGACGGATGCTGTAATCCGTCACGCGCAGCAGTTCAACGCCGCCGCCCGCTCCTCTGGCAAAGGCTTCCGCGAGCAGGGCCGTATTTCCGTTCCTGCGCGGGCTGCCGATCAATACCAGGATACTGCCCATGAGCGATCTCACCGTTCCTTTAAATAAGGCATTCTCACCTGATCCCGGCCGCTTCAGCGGCCGTGGACGACTCCGCGGTCACGCGCCGCCGTTTACATTTCTGATGTACTCTTCCGCTGAAATCATGGGTTTTTCAAGTTCGGCCACCGTTTCCGCGGAAAGGCGCAGTTCCGCGGCGTATATTTCTCCCGCTTTCTGAAACTTTTCCAGCAGCGGACCGGCCACGGCGGCCGCTTCGGGCACATTGAGCAGGGGCGTTTCCGGCACGCAGACGATGTCCGGATTTCCGAAGCAGACCCCGCACATCTTCTTCAGCCCGTCGAAGTTGCCTTCCCAGTGAGGAAAACCGCAGCCGCAGATCACCAGGGTGCGGATCCTTGAAAAATCCGCCAGCGCTTCATGCCGTACCGTTCCGTCCGGCTGCCGTACCATGCGCATCTTCACCAGCGGGATCGTCCTGTCCAGCACCGCTTTCAGGTGGGAAGGCATGCCGTAGCAGTACAGCGGAAAACTCCAGATGATCACATCCGCGTTCCGGTACAGATCAAGAATCCCGTTCTGGTCGTCCGCGATCACGCAATGGCCGTCTCCCCGCTGCCAGCAGCCGAAACAGCCCCGGCAGGGCGAGATCTTCTTTTCCCTCACATGAACAATATGGATCTCGTGTTCACCGCTTCGGTTCATGCCTTTGAGAAAGGCGTCGGTCAGGCGGAAAGTATCGCTCTTCACCTTCGGACTTCCGTTCAGAACAAGGATTTTCATAAAAGCCTCCTCATATTTTCATCCGAAGATCAGCAGCCCGGCTCCGCCGCCGGGATACTTTCCTTCGCGTCTTCAGCGGTACGGACTTCCGCACAAAACAGGCGGCCGTTTGTCCGCTTATTATAGTGAACGAAAGGTCACCTGTCAATCTGATTATGGATTTTTGCCTTTCCGCGCCTGCGTCCCGGTTCCGCCGGTCAGCGCGACGGCCGTCGTCCCGTCTCTGTCAACGGCAGCAAGGCTTATCGGACCGCTCCGGAGCGCGCTGCGGATTCCGGCATAAGTACACCCGGGCGGCTTTTCGGTTCGGCGGCGCCGGAACCTGCCTTCCGTCGCCGCCTTTGGGCCAGCGGCCCCGTCAGCCGGGACTCACGGCCCGTCCGTCAGCCCGCCTGCAGGCGTTTTCCCGCTGCCGCCGTTTTTCATCTTTCTCCAGATCAGGATATACATCGTGATGAAACAGGCGGTGGCGCCGGTCAGCTGGCTGATCAGTTCCGCCCAGAAGACGCCGTCCGCGCCGAGTCCCATCCCCGGAAGAAGAAGCGTAAGGGGGGCCACGAGCACCACTTTGCGCAGCATGGAGAAAAACAGCGCCAAGGCGGGACGGTTCAGCGCCACGAAGGTGGACTGGCCCGTCAGCTGCAGCGCCATGAAGGGGAAGGCTCCGAAATAGATCCGGGCGCATTCCGCGGTCTTCGCGGTCAGCGCGGCGTCCGCGGTGAAGACTCCGATCAGCGGCTCCGGCGCGAACCGGATCAGCGCCCAGATCGCGACGTTGACCGAGAGCCCGAACAGGAAGAGAAAGCGGATGCAGCCGGACACCCGTCTGTATTCCTTCGCTCCGTAGTTGTAGCTCATCACGCTCTGCCCGCCGGCCGTCACGCCGTTGACGGGCAGGCTCGCGATCTCCCGGATGGAGTTGATCAGGCTCATCGCTCCGACGTACAGCGTACTCGCCGCGCCCCCCCAGGCTTTGAGCATGACGTTGACGATCGCCTGCGTCAGGCTGTTGGTCACCTTGAAGGTGAAACCCGTCAGCCCCAGCTTCACGATATCCGCTAGCAGCGCGCGGTCGATCAGGAGCCGCGTCAGACGCAGCGGCGCGCGCCGGCCCCGCAGGAACCGCAGAACCCAGGCGGCGCTCGCCGTCTGGGAGATCACCGTCGCCAGCGCCGCGCCTTCGATGCCCATGCCGCATGTGTAGATCAGAAGCGGATCCAGCGCGATGTTCAGCGCGGCGCCGATGATCACCGTCATCATGCCGGTTTTCGGGAAGCCCTGGGCGTTGATGAAGGGGTTCATCCCCAGGCTGATCAGCACCGGCACCGTGCCCAGCACATAGATCCGGAAATAACCCAGCGCCGCCGGAAGCGTCTCGTCGTCACCGCCGAGCAGCCGCAGCGTCAGCGGAGCGCCGGCGTACAGCGCCGCCGTAAGAATGAGGCCCGTGATCAGCAGCACCGTGAAAGCGGTGCCCATGATCCGTTCAGCCTTCTCATCCCGGCCCTGACCCCGGGCGATCGTGGCGAGCGTCGCGCCGCCGGTGCTGCACAGGTTCGCGAAAGCTCCGATCAGCGTAATCAGCGGAAAGCAGATCCCAAGGCCCGTCAGCGCGACTGTTCCGCCCCGCGGCATATGGCCGATATACATCCGGTCCACGATGCTGTACAGCACGTGAACAAGCTCAGCCAGCATCATCGGCAGGCCGAGCCTGAGGATATTGAGCGAAACCTTTCCCTGCGTAAAATCGCCCTCGCGCGTCGTCATCCGCAACACCTTTCGTCCTCTGTCAGGCTCACCGTACGGCCGGGCGGCATCCTTTCACCGGCAGAAATCCGCCACGCGCCGCAGAAAATCCGGGGCCTCCTCGTAGAGGCCGTGGCCGAGATCCGGATACATATACAGTTCGCAGCCGGGGATCCGACGGGCAATCTCCTCCGACGCCTCCCCGGTGACGATTCTGTCCTGCTTTCCGCCGATCACCAGCACGGGGCAGGAGACGGTTTCCAGCTGGTCATACGCGTTGTGGGTGACGCAGGAACGCGCCTGGATCAGAAAACGGTCAAAGGATTTCGGCCTGCCGAGGCTGCCGATCAGGGCTGCGGAGACCCGGGCCTGCCGGATCCGCTTTTCGGAATAGGACCGTTCCGCCGTATCCAGCATGATTCCCCGGTAATCCCCGCGCTCCGCCATTTCCGTCCACACGCGGACGGCTTCCTCCACCGTCGGGTTCGGCCGGCACAGCGTGACGGTCAGCACCAGCTTTCCCACTTTGTCCGGATGACGGACGGCGAGCCACTGGGCGATCATCCCGCCCTGGGAGACGCCGACGACGCCGGCGCCCGAAAGCCTCAGAAGCTCCATGGCCTCGTTCTGGTCCTCCGCCATGTCCAGCGTGGTCATGCCGGGGGAGAGCCGGACGCGGCGGCTGAACACGTACACCGTGAAATCCTCCGCCAGCGTCCGGTACATCAGGGCGAAGGGCAGCGCCAGCCCCTTCACGGTTTTCAGCCCGTCCCCGACGCCCGGGATCATCACCAGCGTCTTCGCTCCGGATCCGAACCGGATATAATCCATATCTCCCGTGCTCAGTTTCAGCCGGCCGTTTTCCGAGTTCAGCATGATCCGATTCCTTTCTTTCTCCGAAAAGGCGAGCGGCGCGGAGCCGCTTCCCTGTACTTATACGGCGGCGCGCGGAAAGGCTCCGCGCGTCCGGGCCGGAAATCCGGGGGCTTTACGCCGGCCGGGGCGGACGGACCGCGCGTCAGCTGTTTTTGTTCGGCAGAAGCGAAGCGATGAGGCCGGCAAAGTTGGAAACCGGCATCGTCTGTACGACGATGCGCCCGGGGCCGGTGACGAGGGTGTTGAACAGGCCTTCGCCGCCCATCAGGACATTCTTGAAGCCCTTGATCTGCTGGACCTCCATTGTCACGGTGGCATCCATCATGGCCAGATAACCGGTGTCGATCACCATCTGCTGGCCCTTTTCCAGCTCATACTCGACCGTCGATCCGTCAATCTCCAGGAAGGCCGTGCCGCTGCCGGAAAGCTTCTGCATGACGAAGCCCTCGCCGCCGAACAGGCCGCCGGCAAGCTTTTTCTGGAAATGGACGCTCAGCTCAACGCCGTCGGTTGAGGCCAGAAAGGCCTTCTTCTGACAGATGATCGGCCTGGAGGGCGTGATCTCATAGGCGCGGATGGAACCCGGGAAGGAAGAAGCGAAAGCGATCATACCCGGGCCGCCTTTCGCGGTGTAGTGGTTCTGCATCATTGATTCTCCGGAAAACATACGGCCGAACATCTTGCCCAGGCCGCCGCCGGAGGTCTGCATTTCCATGTTCACCGTCATCCAGCTCATGGCGCCGGCCTCGCAGATCATCGTTTCGCCGCCGTCCAGCTCGCAGATTACGACCGGCATGGGTTCTCCCTTAATCTGATACTTCATGAATCCTTTCCTCCTCTGCATACAGTCTGATTCCGCAGGCAGTTTATCATATCCGGCCCGCTCCGCGCAACCTGCGGCGCTCCGCGTTTTTTTCTCCTGAAAAAAGCCGCACAAGGCATCGCCTGTTACGCGGCGTATGAGGTCCGGACGGAAAGCGGCCCGGCGGCGGCTCACGGTTTCCGCCGCCGCGGACTTCCGCCGTCAATTGCACCTCCGATATTTACATTCCATACGGGCGGAACTATAATCATACCGTGTACGGAAAAAATAAAGCCGCGCAGCGGCGCGGAGGGTTTCCGGAGGCGGGAAGATGCGGCTGAAACCTGTGGGAGTGGACGGAATCCTGGCGGTGCTGGGGGAGGAGATCTCCGAGAGCACGGGAGCGCGCGTGACGGCGCTGAATGAGGCGCTGCGCAGGGAGGCGCCCGAAGGGCTTCTGGAGACGGTGCCCGCCTACGCCTCGCTCCTGGTGCGCTTCGATCCCTTTGCCGCGGACTGGGACGAACTGGCGGCCGCGCTCATCCGTCTGGAGAAAGGGCTTCAGGAGAGCTCCGCCGGAGCCGGGAGGACGGTGGAGCTTCCGGTGTGCTACGGAGGGGAGTTCGGGGAGGATCTCTCCTTTGTGGCGAAGAACGCGGGGCTTACGGAGGACGAGGTGATCCGTCTGCACAGCGGGCGGGATTACCGGGTGTACATGCTGGGCTTCCTGCCGGGGTTCCCCTATCTGGGAGGACTGGATCCCCGGCTGGAGACGCCCCGGCTGGAAACGCCGAGAACCCTGATTCCGGCCGGCTCCGTAGGGATCGGAGGCAGACAGACCGGGGTTTATCCCCTGGCTTCCCCCGGCGGCTGGCGGCTGATCGGCCGGACGCCCGTTCCGCTGGACGACGGGGAAAGACTGCCCTACGCCGCGGGAGACCGGATCCGCTTTGTACCGATATCCCCGGATGAATTTGCCGCGGTCAGACGCCGCGCGGAGGAGGGAAAGCCGTGGGCATAGAGGTGCTTCGTCCCGGAGCGCTGACCACCGTTCAGGATTCGGGCCGAACGGGATACGCAGCCAGGGG
>ONXY01000535.1 GCA_900321945.1 uncultured Eubacteriales bacterium
CGGCCGGACGGAAGCATCTGAAAAATGGGAGGTTTTCCGAAATGTTTGAGCGCGTACAGCCTGAGTCCGTCTCTGTGGACAGCCGCGGCATCATCCGTTTCCTGGAGGATATGAAGCGGCAGAAACTCCATATGCATTCCCTGATGATTCTCCGTCACGGAAAGGTGCTCGCGGAGACCTCTTTTGAGCCCTGGTCCTCCGAAAACCTGCATATGCTCTTTTCACTCAGCAAAAGCTTCACTTCGCTGGCCGTCGGATTCGCCGTGCAGGACGGACTGCTCCGGACGGAGGACCGCCTCGTGGATTTCTTCCCGGATCTCCTGCCCGCCGGCCCCTGTGAAAACATGAAGAAGGTGACCGTCCGTCATCTGCTGACCATGAACACCGGGCATCATGAAGAACCCCGGCACGAAACGGACCGCTGGGAGGAGGAATTTCTCCGCAGCTACGTGGAGCATGAGCCGGGAAGCCACTTCCTGTATAACACTTTCGGCACCTATATGCTGTCCGCGGTCGTACAGAAGGCGACGGGAAAAAAGCTGCTGGACTGGCTCAGGGAAAAGCTCATGGATCCCCTGG
This sequence comes from uncultured Eubacteriales bacterium, assembly GCA_900321945.1. The sequence continues at coordinate 580 of ONXY01000535.1, forward strand.
ACATGAGCGGCGACATCTGGACCGAGGAGTCCCCCTCCGGCGTCGCCACAGGCGGCTACGGCCTGAACGTCCGGATTGAGGATGTCGCGAAGCTGGGCCAGTTCTGCCTGCAGGAAGGCATGTGGGAGGGCCGGCAGCTGCTGAACCCGCAGTGGATCCGGGACGCGCGGACGCCCTGGTCGGACAATTCCGTGCCCGGCGGGGAGCCCTCCGACTGGGGCAGCGGATACGGCTATCAGTTCTGGATGTGCATGCCGGATCATGTATACCGGGGCGACGGCGCATTCGGCCAGTTCTGCGTCGTTCTGCCGGACCAGGATATGGTTGTGGCCATCAACAGCGGCGTGGAGGACATGGGCGCCGTGCTGAAATCCGTCTGGAGAAACATCCTCCCCGCGGTGGATCCGGACGGCGGTATACCCGCGGATCCGCCCGCCGTTCCCGAAGAGCTGAAGACGCCGGCCCGCTGGGAGGACGACGGGGAGGAAACCGCCGCCCCGGTCCCGGAGGACGGCTGGATCGGGCGGTATGTTTTCTTCGACGGAATCCGGGACGGGGAAAGCTGCCTGACAATCCGGAAGGACGCGGCCGTTCTGGACTTATCCCTTCTCTCGGGAGCGGTCCCCTTCAGCCCGGATGAGTGGCGTCCGGTGATCCGTGAAACCCCCGGATGGCGGAAAGGCGCTGAACACTATATGGATCAGGCGTATGCCCGCGCCGCCCGTCAGGGAGACACGCTGATTCTGCACATCTGCTTTGTCAGCACGCCCTTCGAGCAGATCCTGCGGCTTACCTTTACCGGCCACGGCGTCCGGCTCCGGGCCCGTCAGAACGTGGGAATGGGCCCGACCGACTTCAGGCTGTGCGGTTATAAAGCCGCGGACTGACCCTTCATGCCGCGCTCGCGGCTCTTCCGCCCCGGATCCCGGGGCCGCGCGTGAAAAAGATCATGAAAGGAGTTTTTCCCGATGAAACGACTGCACATGGGGCCGGCACGCTGCGCCCTGGATATCGGAGACGGCAGCGAACGCGCCGAATATGTCTCCCAGGATTATATTCTTCACACGCTCGGCCGGCCGCACCGCGCCGTCAATATTATGTATACCTACTACCCGCGCGACCGGGAGTGGCCCGCCCGGATCTCCGAGGCCTGGAAGGACCGGAACGTGACCTTCGCCTGGGATTATCCCTATGACGATTACTTCCCCTTCGGCGTGAACGGCCAGCCCTTTGAGCAGATGCGGGACATCCGCCGCCACGGGCAGGACGTGCTCCTGACTCTGACGCTGGACTGCGGGCTGTCCGACGATGAACTCCGGGATGTCGCCCGTCAGCTCCGTCCCTACGGCCGGATGATGATCCGTATAAACCACGAGTGCTGCGGCACCTGGTTCCAGCATAACAAGCGGTATTCCTACGGGGAGGTCGGCGCCTTCTTTGTCCGGTTCGCGGGCATTCTCCACCGGGAGGCGCCCAATGTAAAGGTCGTCTTCTGCGGGGGCTGGTGTCTGCCGGACGGACGGATGGAGCAGGAGGATGCGTTCCGCGGCTGCTACGCCGCGGCGGA
>ONXY01000527.1 GCA_900321945.1 uncultured Eubacteriales bacterium
CCGGAGATCGACAAAAAGAGCTTCTTCAGCGATGTGAAGAAGCTGGGCGTCCTCCCGCGGAAGACCTTCTCCATGGGTGAAGCGGACGAAAAGCGCTTCTACATGGAAGCCAAGGAAATCTGAGTTTCAGCCGGTTACAGTCTGTAACCGGCTTTTTTGAAACGGAGAGGCGGTTCTTTCCGTTTCATGGAGCAAAAACCGGATGAAAGAGAGGCACAGATATGAAAAGCGTCGCCCGGATTCTCTGTCTCCTGTTCATTTTGCTGCTGGCGTCCTGCGCATTTGCGGAAACGCCGGAAGGGGAGGCGCTCTCCGAAGAATGGATCCTGAAAGGCCGGACCGGTTCCCCGAACCGCGTCGTGACCATTGAGGGCCGGAACTTCGTCTTCTATGCCCAGAACTCCCCGGAGTATGAAAAAATCTGGGTGGGGGACGGCTACAAAACGAATATCGGACAGGGCACCTGCGCCTGCCACGCGCTTGCGAACACGCTCGTGAATTCCGTCCTGTATGAGGATCTGCCGAAGATCCGGGAGCTCGCCCTCTACCCGATCGCCATCGATACCCGCAACGTCCTCTGGAATCACGGAATCCGGGAGGAAAACTCCTTCGCGATTACCCGCAACGAGGACTTCTTCCGCTATCTCTCCCTTGCGATCACGAACATCAAGGGCGGAAACAACCGCCAGGACCACGGCCGCGCCGTCAGCCCCGCCAGCGCCGGCTGGTATACGGACATGGCGGATCTCTTCGGCCTGACCATGACGCAGACCTACGACGTGTGGGAATGCGTCGACGCCGTGGAACAAGGCGCGATGGTCATCGTCTGCACAGGCGGCGCGGACAGCATCATCGCCAACCGCTTCGGGCATTTCTTCACCATGGCGTACGCGACCGAAGACCGCGTGTATTTCCTGGACAGCGTCGTGCGCGACAGATACCCGCTGGACGCCGAAGGCCTCATCCACATCCAGGAACCGGGCGTCATCTGGGTGGATCGGCAGAACGCCGGCAAACTCAGCCTCTACGGTACGAAGTACATCTTTTACCCGGCGGAAAACCGTACGGAATACACCCCGGAGCTTTACGACGAAATCATCCGGCTGTCGAACACCCCGCTGGAATAATCCCGGCTCCCGCAAAGCGCTGAAAAAGGACCTTCGGTTTCCCGAAGGTCCTTTGTTTTTCCGTTCCGGATTACTTCGCGTATTCCGCGGCCTGCGCGCCCGCGATGCGGCCGAACACCACGATATCCGCCACGGCGTTGCCGCCCAGGCGGTTTCCGCCGTGGACGCCGCCGGTGACTTCACCCGCCGCGAAGAGGCCGGGGATGACCGTGCCGTCTTCCTTCAGCACTTGGGTCTCCGTGTCGATCTTCAGGCCGCCCATGGTGTGGTGGATGCCGGCGGTCACCTTGACCGCGTAGTAGGGGGCGGTATCCAGGGGCTGCGCGAAGCTGGTCCGGCCGAAGTCCGGATCGTTCTTCTCCGCCACACAGCCGTTCCAGGCCGCCATGGTCGCTGCGAAGGTGTCCGCGGGAATGCCCAGGTTCGCGGCCAGCTCTTCATAGCTTTCGCCGCTGACCATCAGTCCGCGGTTGATGTAGCCCTGGATGACGGAGGACGCGTCCACCATCTTCTGGTCCACCACCAGCCAGCTGAAGGAGCCGGGCTGCGCGATCTCGGCGGCGGACACCACGTCGCGGGTGCCGACTTCGTCGATGAACCGCTCGCCGTTGGCGTTGACCAGGATCGCGCCGTCGCCGCGCAGGCCTTCCGTGATCAGGGACGCCGTATCCGCCTGCACGGTGGGATGGATCTGGATCTGTTCCATATCCACCGTTGCGGCGCCGAGTTCCGTGGCCATCAGGATGCCCTGGCCCTGGACGCCCGCCGCGTTGGTCGTCATGAAGCCTTCCAGCTGCGGGGCGTAGCTGGAGACCATCTCCAGGTTGGCGCCGAATCCGCCGGTGGCGAGGATCACGGCCCTGGCCTTGACGGTGATTTTGTTGCCGGTTTTTCCGACGGCTTCCACGCCGACGACCGCGCCGCTTTCATCCGTCAGGAGCTTTTCAGCCGTCACGTCCGTCAGGACCGCCAGGTTGTCCCGGCCCATGCAGGCCGCCTCCAGGATCGGAACCATATAGGCGCCGACAGAAACCGTCTTGCCTTCTTCATTGACCGGGCGGTGGATTCGCTTGACGGAAGCGCCGCCGAAGGCCGCCACGTTGTGCAGGTCAGCGCCGACCGTGCTCAGCCATTCGATGGCGGCCG
>ONXY01000526.1 GCA_900321945.1 uncultured Eubacteriales bacterium
ATCAGGGCTTCCACGGGGTCTTCTCCTGGTGCTTTTTCAGATACTGCATGGCCAGCACGGTCAGCATTTCCCGCTCCTCTTCGCTCAGCTCCTCGGAAACCCGGTAAGCCACGTTGGCCCAGGTGGAATCGGTTTTCATCATTTCCTGCACCCCGCTGGAAACGTCCACAATCCGCCCGGTGCTTTCATTCCGGAAGACGTCCCCGGTTTCCGGGGTTTCCTCCGGCGCGGGCTCTTCCATATATCCGGCCAGCTGCATCAGATAGGGATAGCTGATCACCAGCGTATCCGCCAGGGCCCGCAGCACGGCGGGGGAGGGCTTCAGGCGCTTTCCGCTTTCCACCCGGGAAATCTCCGCCGGGCTGACGCCGCTCTTTTCGGCCAGATCCCGCTGGGAATATCCGCGCTCGCTCCGGACCTGAATCAGATAGCTTCCCAAATCCATGAAATCCACACCTCCATCCTGCATTGTAGGAAATTTGCTCCCGTTTGTCAACAAAAACATGCAAAAAATATTCCCAAACGGGGTTGACAGATCCTGAAGGAAGCACATATAATGCGTATGTGCTCCCGAACGGGAGCAAAAGGAGCGAATCGGATGGACGACAAAAACACAGTGCAGTGCTGGGAAGACCTGGCAAACGCCGTGGTGCTGCAGGCGCTGGAGGATTACCGGGATGCCTGCCGGGTCCTGCGGAAACATCCGGACCTGAAAAAGGCCGAAGAGCGCAGGCGCAGCCTGGAACGCTTTTTCGCGTCCCGCTGGTGCCGGCTCCTGTCCGCGGCGGAACTCGGTCCCCTTCTGGAAAAAATCAGAAAAGGAGAAGGATGCGTATGACCAAAAAGGAATGGATTTCACAGCCCGGAGAGCTCTCCCGCCGGATTGCCTTCCACGCGGAGTCCCTGGCCAGGCTGCGCCGGGAGGCGGACGCGGTTTTCTCCCGCTGGGGGGAGGGCTCCTCCGTCTTCAGCGCGGACGCGCCGTATGTCCGGATGCTGGAGCGGATCGAGACCCTGCGGGAGCAGCTGGAAGAGGAAACGCGCCTCTACGACCTGCTGCGGATCCAGGTGGAGGAAGCCGTCGCCGCCCTGCCGCAGGAGAAGATGCGCCTGGTTCTTCTCTATCATTACCTGGAAGGGAAATCCTTTCCGCAGATCGGGAACCTGCTGTACATGGACAAGGCAACCGCCTGCCGCTGGGCCCTCCGGGCGCTGGAAGCGCTGATTCTCCCGGAGAACCCGGTCAGTATTTTTTCCGAAAACTGCAACGGGTGTCATCAGGTGTCAGCAGACGCAACGCCCGTTCCTGTGTTACAGTAGGCTCATCAAAGAAGCGAAAGGAAGTTCCGGATGAGCGCACCTCCTGTTCTCCGCGGATACCGCCGCGAACTGACCCGGGAACTTTTTGAGGATCTGGCCGCCCTGCAGTGCGAGCCGGCCGAGATCCTCGGCTATATCGGCACGACGCGGGCAAAGCTCGAGGCCTGGTGCCGGAAAACCTACCGCCGCCCGCTGGGCGAGATTCTTGAGGCCGTCCGCCAGGACGGCCTCATTCAGATCCGCAGGGCGTCCTTCGAGCAGCTGAAAAAGAGCGCCACCATCATTGCCCAGCAGTACAACCGCTTCCTTCCGGCGGTGAAACCGGACGAGAGCGCCGCCCGGGCGGCCATCGAGGCCCTGACGGCCGCGGTGAGCCTGCCGGAGGAGGAAATCCGGGAGGTGTTCTCCTGATGGCCTTCCAGCTTCAGCCGTTCTCCCGGAAACAGCTGCAGGCGCTGCTCTGGTGGCGCCCCGGCTCCGGACACGAGCACTGCCGGATCCTGCTGGCGGACGGCGCGATCCGGTCCGGGAAGACCGTTTCCATGATCCTGTCCTTCCTGCTGTGGAGCCAGTCCTGCTTCTCCGGCCGGGATTTCATCCTGGCCGGGGTGACGGCCGGGGCGCTGAAACGCAATGTGCTCTCCCCGCTCTTCGGCATGCTGGAGACGTACGGCATTCCCTGGGAATACCGGCGGGCGGAGGGGCGGGTGCTCATCGGAAGCAACACCTACCATCTTTTCGGCGCGGACAAGGACAACGCCCAGGACAAGCTCCAGGGCATGACCGCCGCCGGCGCGTATGCCGACGAGGCCGCGCTTTTCCCCCGCTCCTTCATCGACCAGATGATCGGGCGGTGCTCCGTGGCCGGCAGCAGGATCTTCATGAACTGCAATCCCAACGGAGCCTATCATTTTATCAAAACGGACTTCATTGACCGTGCCGGGGAAATCGGCCTGTACCGCCTGCATTTCACCATGGACGACAATCTGACGCTCTCGCCCGAGATCAGGGAATCCTACGCCCGCAGCTTCGCGGGTGTTTTTTACCGTCAGTATATCCTCGGTGAATGGGTCAGCGCGGAAGGTGCCGTCTATCCCATGTGGGATGACGAAGCCAATACTTTTGATGATGAAACGCCGTTGAGATCCGCGGGCGCCCGCCGTTTCGTGGCCGTTGACTACGGAACGGCGAACCCCTGCGTGTTCCTGGATGTGATCGATGACGGATCCGTCTTCTGGATCACCAATGAGTATTACTGGGATTCCGCCGTCCGCCAGCGCCAGAAGACCGACGCCGAGTACGCGGAGGATCTGGAGGCGTTTCTCGGCGGCAACCGGAATGTTCAGGTCATTATCGACCCCAGCGCCGCCTCCTTCAAGGCGGAGCTTCGCCGGAGGGGCTTCCGCCTCCGGGATGCAAAGAACGATGTGCGCGAGGGGATTGCCGCCACCGCGGTCCTGATCGGGAACCGCATGGTCCGCGTCCATCGGAAAAACTGCCCCGGGTTCCTTCGGGAGATCCATTCCTACGTCTGGGATGAAAAGGCCCGCCAGCGTGGGGAGGAAAGGCCCCTCAAGGAGCACGACCACGCCATGGACGCCCTTCGTTATCTGGTCCACACCCTGACCAACCGCTTCCGCAAAGCACCCTGAAACGGGGGTGAAACGGGGGGACGGTTCTTTTCGTTTCACAAGGGCCCCCTTTGAAACGGAGGGACGCTGCTTGAAACGGAGGGACGGTTCTTTTCGTTTCATGAAACAAAAAGAACCGTCCCGGTGTTTCACCCTGTGTTATAGTACACTCGGAAAGATCGAAGGGAACCCAATCAGCCAATCAGCCATTAGCGACTGAACCAGTCAGCGGGGCGAAGGCTCCGGTGGAGCCTTCGTTGGATTCGGCTCTCAGTGGTGGAAAGAACTTTCAGCCATTGCGAACTGTTCCCGATGGCAGAGAGCCACCTCTCCTTCAGCCACGGAGAACCGTCCCCGTTGGCTGAAAGGCGACGATCAGCCAGCGAGAACCGTCCCCGATGGCTGACATGTCGTATTATAATTCGATGATTCAGCCAGCGAGAACCGTCCCCCGTGGCTGACGTCCCCCTTTGCCTGCCAGAAAGGATGAAGAAAGATGAAAGAACCGCCTGTTCTCCGCGGATACCGCCGCGAACTCACGAAGGAACTCTTCGAGGACCTTGCCGCGCTCCAGTGTGAGCCCGCTGAGATCCTCGGTCACATCGGCACCTCCCTCCCGAAGCTGGAGACCTGGTGCCGCCGAACCTACCGCCGCCCGCTTTCCGAAATCCTCGAGGCCGTCCGTCAGGACGGCCTCATTCAGATTCGCCGGGCGTCCTTCGAGCGGCTGAAGAAGTCTGCCACCATCATCTCCCAGCAGTATAACCGCTTCCTCCCGCCGGTCAGGACGGATGACGCCGCCGCCCGGGCAGCCCTCGAGGCTCTGACCTCCGCGGTCAGCCTTCCGGAGGAGGAAGTCCGGGAGGTGTTCTCCTGAATGGCCTTCCGGCTGCAGCCCTTCTCCCGGAAACAGCTTCAGGCCCTGCACTGGTGGCGCCCCGGCTCTCCGGCCGCGGACTGCCGGATCTTCCTCGCCGACGGGGCCATCCGCTCCGGCAAGACTGTCTCCATGATCCTCTCCTTCCTCCTCTGGAGCCAGTCTTCCTTCTCCGACCGGGATTTCATTCTGGCCGGAGTCACCGCCGGGGCCCTGAAGCGCAATGTGCTCTCTCCCCTCTTCGGGATGCTGGAGTCCTTCGGCGTTCCCTGGGAATACCGCCGGGCGGAAGGGCGTATTATAATAGGAAGTAATTCCTATCATCTTTTCGGCGCGGATAAGGATAATGCCCAGGATAAGCTCCAGGGCATGACCGCCGCCGGCGCCTATGCCGACGAGGCTGCGCTTTTCCCCCGGTCCTTCATCGATCAGATGATCGGCCGCTGCTCCGTGGCCGGCAGTAAGATTTTCATGAACTGCAACCCCAACGGAGCCTACCATTTTATCAAAACGGATTTCATCGACCGTGCCGCGGAAATCGGCCTCTACCGCCTCCACTTCACCATGGACGACAATCTGACGCTCTCGCCCGAGATCAGGGAATCCTACGCCCGCAGCTTCGCGGGCGTCTTTTACCGTCAGTATATCCTCGGGGAATGGGTCAGTGCG
>ONXY01000522.1 GCA_900321945.1 uncultured Eubacteriales bacterium
CGTCGGGTTGTTCGGTTCGCACAAAAACAGCATGTCCGCGCCGCCGTCAGTTTCCCTGCCTGTCGCCTTTATCGCCTGCGCCAGGTCTTCGCCGACAGCAAACCCTTCGTCTTCCCTCAGAAGCCATCGCTCCACGCGCCATCCTTCCGATGCAAAAGCTTCCTCATATTCGGAGAATGTCGGCGCAGTGACGAGAAGACGCGGATTATCACTCTTCTTTGCGGCTTTTGCGAGACGATAAATAACGTCAGCCGCGCCGGCGCCGCAGAACACCTGCTCCGCCGCTACACCTTCAGATTTCGCTATCGCACTGCGCAGCCGCCGGCATTCGGGATCCGGATACCGGTCCGCCAGCTGTGCCGCTTCAGCAATAGCCGCCTTCACATGTTCCGACATGCCGAGCGGATTGACGTTCATGGAGAAGTCAAGGGGTGCGCTTCCGTATTCTATTTCGTAAGAGGCCCAGTCGCCTCCGTGCTGATTTGTTTTGGTCATAGTTACAGTCCCGCGATGATGAGCGCCGTGCTGACTGCCATGGTAAGCAGCAGTGCGATCAGTGACGCCGCATACATCATCCTGTTTGTTTTCAGTATATCTTCCGGTTCGATTGGTCTGGTCCTGTCGCCGATAGTCGGTTTATTATACAGTTCGCCGAAGTAGTAGGCCGGTCCCGCCAGCTGCACGCCCAAAGCGCCCGCACAGGCGGACTCCGTCTGGGCCGAGTTCGGGCTCGGGTGATTGCGGTTGTCCCGCCGCCAGATTTTCCAGGCATCCATCGCCCTGTGTTCCATGAGTCCGGCCGCCGCAATCCACATGAGGGCTGCCAGCCGCGACGGAATGAGCCCCGCCAGATCATCCAGATGAGCCGGTCCGCGGCCGAAGTTGATATACGTCTCGTTCTTATATCCAACCATGCTGTCCATGGTGTTGATTGCCTTATACGTCAGCGCCAGCGGCGCCCCGCCGATCATCATGTAGAAGAACGGCACCGCAACGCCGTCGGAAAAGCTCTCCGCCACCGTCTCCACAGCAGCCTTGGTTACGCCTTCCGCCGTCAGTTCCTGCGTATCCCGCCCTACGATCCTGGACACGGCTTTGCGCGCGCCCGCGATGTCACATTCGGGACTCAGAAAACTGTAGACATTCTTCGCCTCGTTGGCCAGACCCCGCACCGCGATCGCCTGCCAGCACCACAGCGTATGCAGAAGCAGAAAGACTGCAGGATGTATTATCCATGCGATCAGGCAAAGTCCCATCGTGACCGCATAGGTGACCACCACGATAACCGCGGCCATCGTCCTGCCTGCCGCCCGCTCACCGCCGTCCGTTTTTGGAAATATTTTCCTGAGGCAACGTTCCAGCAGCGTAATGCCTTTGCCGATGATGACCACCGGATGAGGCAGTTTCGCGGGATCCGCGAATAACAGATCCAGCAGAAAGCCAAATATGATCGATAGTTCAAACAGTAATAAAAACAGCATTATCTTTCATGCGATCTTTTGCACGCTTCTACGAAACGCTCAGCCAGTTTCCCGCCGCCGAGATACAGGTGCGGAAAGCCTGCATAAAAGGTCCCGGACGCAAATCCGAATCTCCACTGTGCGCCGGTCGACAGTTTCGTCAGGCTCATGTCGCTCCCTACCGCAGTCGTATCCCAGTAATGGAACTCATGAACAGGCGCCTGTTCACCTGCCTGCAAAAGCATCGTATCCTTCTCTGAACTGATGGTTCCGTATCCGAAACGCACCAGTTTCCCCGCGTTGCTACCGCTGCCCGGCAGTACGCCGGCCATTGGCCAGCGGTTTCCATCTGTGTCCTCAAGTTCCGCGGAAAGATACAGGAACCCGCCGCACTCCGCGATGGTCGGAAGACCGGCCGCGACTGCCTCCCGGATCTGTTTCCGCATGGACTCATTCTCCGACAGCTGTCTGCCGTAGAGCTCCGGGTATCCTCCCGGCAGATATAGTCCGTCTATGTCATCCGGCAGTCCCGCGTCGTGGACCGGGCTGAAGAAAACGATCTCCGCACCGGCCGCTTTCAGGGCTGTCAGTGATTCTGCGTAGATAAAGTTGAAGGCCTCGTCACGGGCGACGGCGACGCGCACCTCTGCCGCAGCAGGCGCATCAGCATGAGGTTCCTCGGACGGGGAGCCGGTTGCTCCCCCGCAGCTGCCAGCCGTGCCTCCTGTCAATGTAAACAGTCTGTCCAGATTGACGGTCTCCTCCATCCGCCGGCCGATCCGGTCGATGCGCTCTGTCAGGTCCTCTATTTCCTCGGCGGTCATGAGCCCCAGATGCCGGCTCTCAAAGTCCGCCTCCTCCATGTGCGGAACGTATCCCAGAACCGGAATGCCGCTCGCCTCTTCGATGGCCGGTCCGTACATTTTATAATATGCCTCGCCGCAGTCGTTGAAGATGACTCCGCAGATGTGACTGTCTTCCCGGAAACCGGCAACGCCCCTGATGACAG
>ONXY01000521.1 GCA_900321945.1 uncultured Eubacteriales bacterium
CCCAGCGCGTTGCCGACGAGAATCCCGCCGCCGCTGGCCAGGCCGTTGCACAGGCAGCATACCAGTTCGATCACGGAGGAGGCGACGGAATTGGCCGCCGGCGCGTCCTGATCGATATGTCCCATAAAAGCGCTGTACGCGGTAAAGCCCACGCCCCAGAGCAGCCCCGCGCCCAGCAGGGGCAGCATGCAGCGGAAGAAATCCCTGGTCAGAACGGCGTTCCGGTGGAAGAAGCGGGAATAGTCCGGACGGATATAGTTTTTCCGGAAGGACAGCGCCACCGTCCAGATCAGCTCGGCCGCCCGGGCGGTCAGCGTCGCGGCCGCCGCGCCCCGGACGCCCATGGGTTCGCCCGCCAGCCCGAAGATCAGCACGGCGTTCAGCACGATGTTGATGACCACGGCGGCGGAGCTGATAACCGCGGTATCCCCGGCGTGATCGCTGATTTTCAGCAGGCCGAGATAGCACTGGGAAAAGCCGGTCAGCAGATAGGACCAGGCGGCGATTCTCAGGTATTCAGACGCGATCCGGTTCAGTTCCGGGTCGTTCGTGAAGGCCCTCATCATGATTTCCGGAAAGAATTCGCATGCGGCGAAGAAAAGAACGGACGTCAGGCCGCACAGACGCAGCGCGATGGAGAAAACCCGGTTCACCGTGTCCTCGTCCCGTTTTCCCCAGTACTGAGCTCCGAGAATCACCAGCGCCGCCACGACGGATGAAAGAACCATGTTCTGGAGAAACTGAAATTTGGACGCGAGGGAAACCGCGGCCATCGCGTTCTGCTCCACCCCGCCCAGCATCAGCGTATCGGCGACCCCGACGGCGGAAAGCATCAGGCTCTGCGCCGCGATCGGCAGCGCAAGTCTGGAGAGGTTGTTCATGAAAGTCCGGTCCGACAGCATCATCGCTTCACCCATCCCGCGGGAAATCGCCCGCGGTTCTTCCCCGCGTCAGTTTTTAACGACGCGCAGCAGCCATTCGCCGTATGCGCGCTCCGTAATCATTTCAAAGCCGGCGTCAAAGCCGTAACCGTCCGGGACCCTGAGTATCTGCACGTGATAGACGCCCGGGACGCCGTCGAAGACGGCGGTGCCGTTTTCGTCGGACTGAACCGGAACGCACATCGCGTCCGTGCAGAATATGAAGTATACCCCCGGAACAGGATCCCCGTTCTGATCCTTCACATGCAGGATATAAGCCTGCGGCGCGTCCTCGGTCAGAATGGGCTCCACGCACTCCGGGAGGTTGTCCGCGGCATCCCCCGGGCACGGCGTCTCCTCTCTTTTCTCAGAACCAGCCCCGTCCGCGGACGCGGCCGCGACGCACAGCGCCAGAGCCAGAACCGCCAGTATGGAAATCGCTTTTTTCATAAATCCGGTTCTCCCGTTTCTCAAATCGTTCGCCCGGAAGCGCCTCCTCCGGGCCTTTCCGGAGAAAATGTCTCCGGAATATCTGCATTATACGGCATGGGCCGCGTAAAAACAATGAAAAAGAAAACGGCGTCCGCGCCGCCGGCTGCGTCCGGTATCAGTTTTGCGGGCGCGAAAAAAAAGGCGCGGAAAACCCCGCGCCAGCGGCGTGGGGTTTTCCGCGCGTCAGTCGTTCCAGAAAAGTTCGTCCAGCGTCCGGTCCAGCGCCTTGCAGATCGCGATGCACAGGTTGATCGTCGGATTGTAGTCTCCCTTCTCAATGGCGTTGATCGTCTGACGGGACACGTTGCACAGCTGCGCCAGCTGCTCCTGGGAAAGATCCTTGGCCGCCCGGGCGGCCTTCAGCTTCAGGTTTTTCATTCCTCCGCCTCTTTTCTGTTCCGGATCGTCTTCACGATCAGGGCGGTCAGCAGGACCGTAAACCCGGCGGCCATCGCCGCAGGAGCCCCGCCCTGGAAAGTCAGCCTGCCGTTTTCCAGCATTTTACCCTCCGTCAGATTCCGGACGGTGACAAGAACCTCCGTCAGGACGACCAGGGAGAAGATCCAGAGATAACTTCCCGCTTTTCCGCGGATCGCCAGAAAGGCGTCGTGCAGGATGCAGTACGCCGCGAAAACGACCACGCTGATAAGCAGGGAGGCAAAAGCCGCGAAACCCGGGGTCGTCACGGTGAGCAGGCCCAGCTCCGAGAGCAGGATCAGGATCATCTGAATGAAAAGAGCCGTAAAGAATCCGATGCGGTACCCCGCGGCGCGGATCTTCAGCTGCATTTCGTCATAATCCGCCGCTTTCCGGTTTTTCCGGGTCATATACCATGCCACAATCATTACGCCGGCCATCAGTCCGAGTGCAAATACAGAACCGCTGTTCATGTGCTTCCTCCTTAAGTGCTGCAGTCGTCTCTTTCCGCCGGGAACCGGTCCGGTTCCCTGAACTCATGAACAGTGTACAGTATGTTTTTCTGTTTGTCAAGTATTTTTTACATATAGAATGAAAAATTTTCCAATCCGGTCTGCGGCCGGGCGCTGAAAAGAGCCGGCCCCGGCCGGCTCATTCCGTATAGTTGTCCGAAGGCATCAGCAGAGCCCGGTACTCCCCCGGCGCCATGCCTTTTTCAGCCCTGAACACCCGGTTGAAGCTGGAGATGCTCTGAAACCCGGAGAGCATCGCGATCTCTGTCAGCGTTCTCTCCTGATCGGCGAGCAGCTCCGTCGCTTTATCGAGCCGGATCATGTTCAGCCACTTGCTGTAGTTGAGCCCCGTGACATCCCGGAAAATCCGTGAAAAATAATCCCTGCTGATCCCGGCCATGGCGGCCATGGTACTCTGCGACAGATCGTCCGCCGTCAGATTGTTCTTGATATAATCCGTAACCATGAGCATCCGCCGCATCACCGTTCCGGTATAGCTGTGGGAATCCCCGCTCCGGATTTCGGGGACGAACTCTTCCCGGTGTTCGTCCAGCACCAGCATGAACTCCATCAGCAGCATGCAGCAGCGGAGTTCGCGGTCGGGCCCGGCGGCAAGGAAAACCTCCTTCATCCTGTCGGCGATGGTCCTGAGTCTGGCAACCATCTGCGGATGCGAGTGAACGCACAGCACGTGAAGGTTTCTGTAAAAATGCATGATCCGCTGAAGATCGAACAGCGTGTTGATGAACGCGTTGCTGAACTGGATAATCAGCGATTCCTTCCTGTCCGCGTCGATGATCGCGTGCATTTCCATCGGCCAGATCAGCAGAAAATCCCCCTCGGACAGCTCGTACGTATTCCGGTTGACCATGAAAACGTTGGTCGTTCCGGGACCCACCAGAACGATCTCGCCGTAGGAATGCCAGTGGCTCTGATAGCTCCGCTCCTTGTACCCCGTGGACAGGTTGAACGCGCTCACGCGGTCGAACCCGTAGTTTTCATACTGACTGTAATCCATAATCCTGCCCCGTTTCCGGACCGGACGCGGCCGGATCGGGCCGTCCTTTCGTATATGATTCCGGCGCCGCGGAAATGAAATGGTTCCTTTTCTATTAAAGCGCAGAGCGGAAACCGCGTCAAGTTTTTCGGCGGGTTTTTCCCGCCGCTTTCAGCCGCGGCGGATATGCCGCAAAAAGTAGGAAGCGGAAAGCCAAAAAATGGAAAGTTTTCTCTCCGGAACGGTATAGAATAAATTGTGGAAAGTATTCCGGAAGGAGAGAAACGGAATGAGTCGGAATGATCTTGCTCACCGCCGGGCGGAAGCGCGGCTGCGCGTCCTGAATCCGGACGGAACGCCCGCGGCCCGCCGGTCCGTACGCGTGGATCAGGTTTCCCACAGTTTTCTGTTCGGCTGCGGCGCTTTTGACGCGGTGGAACTGATGAAAACACGCGACAGGGAAAAATGCGCCTTCCTGCTGGAGAGGATGGAGAAGTGGCTCGCGCTGTTCAATTACGGTACGCTTCCCTTCTACTGGGGCCGGTACGAGCCGGAGGAAGGAAAAACCGCGTACCGCGAAACCATGGCGGCCGCCCGCTGGCTCCGTGAAAAGGGGGTTCAGGTCAAGGGGCACCCGCTTTGCTGGCACACCGCCTGCGCGCCGTGGCTGATGAAGTATTCCAACGGGGAAATTCTGCGCCGCCAGCTTGAGCGCATTCATCGGGACGTAACGGCCTACAGGGGCGTGATCGATCTGTGGGACGTTATCAACGAGGTGGTCATCATGCCGGTGTTCGACCGGTATGACAACGCCGTAACCCGGATCTGCCGGGAGCAGGGACGGATCGGCCTGGTAAAGCAGGTGTTTGCCGCCGCGAAGGAAAGCAGTCCGGATGCGGTTCTGCTGATCAACGATTTCAACACCGGCGAGGAGTACGCGGAGCTGATCGAAGGCCTGCTGGAGGCGGACGTTCCGATCGGGGCGATCGGCATTCAGAGTCATCAGCATCAGGGCTTCTGGGGCCCGGAAAAGCTGCGCCGGGTCCTGGAACGTTTCTCCCGCTTCGGCCTTCCGATTCATTTTACGGAGAATACCCTGGTCTCCGGTAAGATCATGCCCGCTCACATCGTTGATCTGAACGATTATCAGGTGGACGAGTGGCCCAGCACGCCGGAGGGCGAGGAACGGCAGGCCCGGGAGATCACGGAAATGTATTCCGTCCTTTTCGCCCATCCGCTGGTGGAGGCGATAACGACCTGGGACTTTAACGACGGCTGCTGGCTGAAGGCTCCCTCCGGCTTCGTCCGCGGAGACAACAGCGAAAAGCCTTCCTGGTATGCCCTGCGGGAGCTGATTCACGGGGATTGGGAAACCCATCTGGACGCGGTCACGGACGAAGAGGGTTTCCTCTCGTTCACGGGTTTCAAAGGCGGCTACACGCTGCAGGCTGATTCGGGAAAGGCGTCCTTCAGTCTGACGGGCGCTCTGGACGCCGCGCTGCGTCTGGAATAATCCGGGCGGAAACCGGCCCGCGGGGCACGATCGGAGCTGCGGGAACGCTTCCGCCGTGATTTCCCCGCGCGTTCACTCCCTGTCTGTTCAGGCCGCGCCGCGGAGGAAGAAAAAAGAGGAACCAGAAGGATGGACAAGACCGTAAAACACTGTCTGATCAGCCGCGAAGGCCGTCTTTTCCGCCGGAAGGCGGAATCCGGGCGGAGGCGTCTGACCATGAATATGACGGAAGGCAGGCCGCTGGCTCTGCTTTCCGTTTTCGCGCTGCCGCTGCTGATCGGCAATCTGTTTCAGCAGGCCTACAACCTGGCGGACTCCATGATCGTGGGACGGATGCTCGGCGCCGGAGCGCTGGCCGCCGTCGGCGCCACCGG
>ONXY01000520.1 GCA_900321945.1 uncultured Eubacteriales bacterium
AACGATCAGCACGGCGCCGCGGATCTCACGGGTATAGGCGAGCTGGGGCATGTTCATGAAGGACATGGTGCCGGTCTTATTCCAGCCACCGTTGGAGTTGAGGCTGCGGGGATGATAACCCCGGGGCGTCTTGTAATAAGCGTAATAATCCTTCACGAAGAACGGCGCGTCCTCCGGCAGGGGATCTACAACGCCGCCGCCCAGCTCGCAGCTTCCGTTTCGGTAGTCCGTGATCCGCTGGGCGTTCAGGGCCTGACGGGCGGCATACCGGGCGTCCTCGTCCATGGAGTCAAAATACCCGTTGGCGTTCACGCGGCTCATATCGTACATGGTCATGGCGGCTGTGGCTTTCACCCGGGTGTCGATGGCCGCCGCGTTCAGGGCAAGGCCGCCCCAGCCGCAGATGCCGATGATGCCGATGCGTTCAGGATCCACGTTGTCCCGCACGGACAGGAAATCCACCGCCGCCTGGAAATCCTCCGTGTTGATGTCCGGGGAAGCCACATACCGGGGCCTGCCGCCGCTTTCACCGGTAAAGGAGGGATCGAAGGCGACGGTCAGGAAGCCCCGCTCCGCCATGGTCTGGGCATACAGGCCGGAGCACTGCTCCTTGACCGCGCCGAAGGGACCGCAGACCGCGATGGCCGGGAGCTTTCCTTCCGCGCCTTTGGGTACGTACATATCCGCCGCCAGCGTGATGCCGTAGCGGTTCACAAAGGTCACCTTGCAATGGTCCGTCTTATCGCTCCGGGGGAACGTCTTGTCCCATTCCCGCGTCAGTACCAGCTCTTCCGTCTTCATCATGTCCGTATCCTTCCTTTCATAATCGCCGGTTGTTCCGATGCCTTTTCCGTCTCGCGGATCAGCCAGTCCAGCCGGTCCACCTTTCTCTGGCAGCTGTGCAGCTCGTCCATCAGTTCACAGCGGAGCGCCCTGAGCCTTTTCCTTGCGTCGTCCCCGCGGCCCGCTTCCAGGAGCGCTGCCACATTATCCGCGTTTTCCCTGCTCAGCCCGATGCCGGTCATGCACTGCCTCGCTGTTTCCGCCCGCATTGCTTCCTCCGCCTCAGTTCTGTCCCTCGGGACAGTCCTATCATAGCATCTTGCGGAATATGGCGCTAATGGTTATAATGAATATCATGATATTCTGTTTCGGCATTTCATGGAGGACAGAATGGAAATCAGAACGCTGCGGTATTTCCTGGCGGCTGCGAGGGAAGAAAACATGACGAGAGCGGCGGAACAGCTGCACGTGACCCAGCCCACGCTTTCCAAAGCCCTGAAAGCGCTGGAGGAAGATCTGGGCAAAAAGCTGTTCACCCGCCACAGCTTCAGCATCCGGCTGACGGACGAAGGCGTGCTGCTGCGCAGCCGGGCGGAGGATCTGGTGAGCATGGCGGACAAGATTACCCGGGAATTTGTCACGCTGGACGACATCACCGGCGGGGATATCTTCCTGGGCCTGGCTGAATCCTATCAGATCAGGACGCTGGCGCGGGCCATCAAGGAATTCCGGAAACAGTATCCGGAACTGCACTACCATATCACCAGCGGCGACACGGAGCAGGTCACGGAGAAACTGGATAAGGGTTTGCTGGATTTCGCCGCGCTGGCGGAAACGCCGGACAGCGCCAAATACGAGGCGCTGATCTTTCCCCACGCGGATGTGTGGGGCCTGGTTTTTCCGGCGGACGACCCGCTGAAAAAGAAAAAGGCCGTCACGGTGGACGACCTGGCCGGTCTGCCGCTGTTCTGCTCGGAGCAGAGCTGGCGGAACGATATCCCCAGATGGTGCGGGGACCGGATGAAGGAACTGCGGCTGGAGGGCTCTTTCCGGTTATCATACAACGGTTCCATGTTCGCGCGGGAGGGGCTCGGATACCTGCTGACTTTCGACCGCCTGATCGATACGTCGCCCGGTTCCGGACTGGTCTTCCGTCCGCTTTCGCCGGCGCTTGAAAACAGACTGTATCTGGTCTGGAAAAAATACCAGACGCTGTCGCCGATCGCGGAACGGTTCCTGAAACATCTGCAGGCGAGTTTCGCGTCGCAGCAGGTTCCGCCGCGCCAGGCATAAACCGGAA
>ONXY01000519.1 GCA_900321945.1 uncultured Eubacteriales bacterium
AGACGTATTTCAGCGTTCCGCCGGCCTCCGTCAGGCCGTTGCACATACCGTAGATATGACCGTGGTCCAGGCGCAGCGCGGAGAACACGAATTCGCCGGGCTTTACGACCGGCTGCGGCTTTCCCTTCGGGGCATAAGTCATTCCGTCCGAAACATTCATTTTTCCGCGGCCCCCTTCTCCTGCTTAAAATCGCTTCCGAACGTCAGATCGCCCGCCTGTTCCATGACGGACGCGGTTTTCTCATAAAAATGCGGGGTGTGGGCCCGGATGCCTTCGACCGTATAGAAAGGATCGTCCGGGAGCAGGGGAAGCTCCGCCGCCTGCCCCAGGGAACCGGCCTTGTAAATGGCCGTGATCAGCTCTATGGTCCGGCGGCCGTCCTCGCCGGTGATGGCCACGTCCCCCCCTGTTTCCAGAGCGGTGAGGACGTTCTCCAGCTGACCGGTATGCATCTCCCAGGGAATCGGGGGCAGGGAGCGCAGGAACTCCTCCGCCTTCCGGGCAAAGGCTTCGTCCGGTTCCTTCAGGGGGAAGCCGTTGGGCATGCACACGGACGAGAATACGCTCCATGGCGCGGAGATTTTTGCCTTTTCACACTGGAAAACCAGCGCCTGATCCTCGCCATGGTGGACCACCGAGGCGGTAACCGTGGCGAGAGCGCCGGGGTACTCCATCACGGAGACGGAAAGGTCCTCCACCTCCGCGTTGTCGTGCGCCGTATTGGCCAGAACGCTGACAACCCGCCGGGGCGTACCCATCATCCAGCCGAGCATGTCGATATGATGAACGGCGTGATTCAGCGTGCAGCCGCCGCCCTCCTTCTCCCAGGTTCCGCGCCACCACAGATCGTAGTAGGAATGCCCCCGGAACCAGAACGAATTGATCTGGGCGTGCCGGACGGGTCCCGCGAGGCCGCTGTCCAACAGGGCCTTCAGATCCCGGATGGGAACCCGGAAACGGTTCTGAGCGATGATGGAAAGCCGCTTCCCGCTTTCATCCCGGGCTTTCAGCATGGCGTCGCATTCTTCGAGGGAGGCGGCCATGGGCTTTTCGCATACTGCGTTCTTTCCGCTCCTGAGCGCGGCGACGGAGATCTCCGCATGGACATAGGGGGGCGTGCAGACGTCCACCAGATCAATATCCAGCCCGAGAATCTCGTGATAATCCAGATACACGCCCGCTTCGGAAAGCCCGTACTGCTCCTTGACACGCTGCGCCTTTCCGGGGATAATATCCACGAGGGCTGTGATTCTGCAGCGGTCCGGGAAATTCAGCCAGGACCGGATGTGGGCGTGGGAAATGCCGCCCGTGCCGACGATCGCGATTTTAATCATTCATCTCCGCCTCTTTTCAGTTTCAGTTTTCCGTTGCGGTCAGTATACCAGAGGGTATGCTTCTTCTCTACGTAAATCCTGCCGGATTCTATGCGGATCCGGCAGAAATGGAGGGTCAGATGCAGCGTCAGAATGAAACAGGCACGCCTTTTACGCCTCTCGTGCAGGGGCGTTTTGCCGGTTACGAGGCGCACTATGAGGTCAACGAGCGGATGCTGGTGACGCAGTACCACTGCCACGACTATTATGAGCTGTACATTCATCTCCGCGGCGGAGAATACATGGGCGTCGACAACAAGCTGTACCTGCTGAAGCCGAACCAGATTTTCATCATTCCGCCGTTCTATATGCACGGCCTCTCCTGCACCGGCGAACTTCAGGGGTACGAGCGGGCGTACCTGAACCTTTCGCCCGAGGTGATGGAGACGCTGGGGTGCGGGCAGGTGAACCTGGGAGACTATCTGCAGTCCTTCACCGCCCGCGGACAGTACACCTATCAGCTGGATGAGAACCGGGCGAAGCGCTTCGTTCAGTGCATCCGGATGATCCGGAACGACCGGGACCGGGATCTGAAACCCACGGAGCGCTTTCAGCACTATGCGCGGATGGTCGAGCTGCTCAGCCTGATCTGTCAGATCATGGGCGAGGAGCAGCCCGAGCAGGAGGGCGTCGTTTCCAACAGCGTCATTCAGGATGTGCTTTCCTACATTAACAACCACTACACGGAGGAACTGCGGGTCAGCGAGCTGGCGCGGTCCTTCAATATCAGCGAATCCTATCTGTCCCACGAATTCTCCCGCTTCACCAATCGGAGCGTGTATGATTATATCCTGTACCGCAGGATCATGCTGTCCAAGCAGATGATGATGGGGGAGGACTCGCTGAACGTAATTGCCTTCCGGTGCGGCTTCAACGACTACTCCAATTACCTCCGCTCCTTCTCCCGGCTGGCGGGTATGCCGCCGAGCCAGTACAGAAGGGGGCTGAAGCAGTTCAAGAACCGGGAAACCTGAACAGACCGGTGCCGAAAAAGACGCAGGACGGACCTGCGTCTTTTTCGGCACGGAAAACGGGGGACCGGAGTTTTCCGGTCCCCCGTAAAAGGTCTGGGAATTACTGAGCGGCGGGAGCTTCGCCGTAAATGGCCATCAGCTTCTCGGCGCGTTCGTCGATGATCGCCTGTCCGCCGGAGGCGAGGTAATCGGCCATACCGGCATCAAACACGGCGTCAAACTGATCCACGGAAGCGGAGACAGCCTGGGTCAGCATGGCGTCTCTCTTCGCG
>ONXY01000518.1 GCA_900321945.1 uncultured Eubacteriales bacterium
GGGCCGACGGAATGAGTGCAGGCCCGCTCCAGCACCGGTCCGCACAGGGAGGCGTAGGCGCCGGTATCGAAGTAAATATCGCAGTCCAGCGCCGTAAAAATCCCGTTCTCGTCGCAGCCCAGCGTAAAGGTTCCTTCCATGGCGTGCCGCTTCGGGTGGAAGCGGATGGACTCCTGCCGGCTCATCCGGCACTTCACCGGGCGCTTGTAAATCCACGCCGCCAGCGCGCACAGGTGCTGAACCGAAACGTCCTCCTTGCCGCCGAAGCCGCCGCCGATCAGCTGGTTCTCCACCACGACCCTTTCCGGCTCCCAGCCGAACATGATGGCCGTTTCCTTCCGGGTGTCGTAGGCGCCCTGGTCCGTGCTCAGGATCTTGACGCCGTCCCTGTAGGGGAACGCCACCGCGCACTCCGGCTCCAGGAAGGCGTGCTCCGTGAAGGGCGTGCTGAAGGATTTCGTAACCTTGTGGGCGGAGGCCGCCAGCGCCGCCGCCGCGTCTCCCCGGGTCACGTGCCTGGTCTGGCAGAGGTTCCCGGCGCTGTGCACCTTCGGCGCGTCCGGCGCCATGGCCTCCGCGATGGAGGTCACGGGCTTCAGCTCCTCATACTCAATCCTGATTTTCTTTTTGGCTTCCGCCAGGATCTGCTCCGTCTCTGCCGTCACCAGGCAGATCGCGTCGCCGACGCACCGGGTGATGCAGCCTTCCCCGATCATCACGTCCCAGTCCTGCTGCAGGTGGCCCACCTTGTTGTGCGGCACGTCCTTCGCCGTCAGCACGCCGATCACGCCCTCCATGGCCAGCGCTTCGGACGCGTCGATGGACACCACGCGGGCGCGGGCGTATTCGGACCTTACGGCGCTCAGGTAAACCATGCCCTCCATCTCGACGTCGTCCGGATAGACGCCCGTCCCGAGCACCTTTTCCCGGATGTCGACGCGGAAAGCCCGCTGCCCGACCCCGTATTCGTCCCCCCGCTCAGCCGCCGGATCGATCCGGGTCTCTCCCCGCAGGATGGATCCCGCCAGGCGGATGCCGTCGATGATCTTCCGGTAGCCCGTGCAGCGGCAGAGGTTCCCCCGGATCGCGTTCCGGATCTCCTTTTCGGAAGGGTCCGGATTCTGGTCCAGCAGCGCCTTCCCGGCCATGACCATCCCCGGCGTGCAGAAGCCGCACTGCACCGACCCGCTCACTCCGAACGCGTAGACGAACGCTTCCTTCTCAAAGTCCGTCAGTCCCTCCACGGTCTGGATCGTCTTCCCGGCGGCCTTCCGGGTGGTCGGGACGCATGCCTTCACAGCCTTCCCGTCAGCGATGATCGTGCAGGTCCCGCAGGCGCCCTCGCTGCACCCGTCCTTCACCGAATGCAGGTGCAGGTCATCCCTCAGGCAGCGCAGAAGGGACTTGTCCTCTTCGGTTGTGTACAGCTTCCCGTTCACCGTAAACTGAAAAACCTCAGGCATGTGTCAACCTCTCGTTCCGCCGGTCCCCTCCGGCTGTTCTGTCCTTTCCCGGCCGCTGCCTGCTCCGGAAACCCGTCCGTATTCAGAATTCTTAATTGTGAATTCTGAATTATACACTCCCCACAATCCGCGTTCCGGTCTTCCCGTGAATCCCGTCCCTGGCCTTTTCCAGCAGCGTGATCAGCGCCGTCCGCCCGGGTCCGGACTCCACGAAGGACAGGGCCGCCTTCACCTTCGGCAGCATGGATCCCGGGGCGAACTCCCCGTCCGCGATATATTTCGCGGCAGTCCCGGGCGTCAGCACGTCCAGGTCCTGCTGGTCCGGCTTCCCGAAGTGGATCGCCACCTTTTCCACCGCCGTCAGGATGATCAGCATGTCCGCGTCCAGCTGCTTCGCCAGCACGGCCGCGGCGAAATCCTTGTCGATCACGGCCGCCGCGCCCTTCAGGTGGTG
The DNA here is from genome assembly GCA_900321945.1 of uncultured Eubacteriales bacterium. Next base: position 1,918 of record ONXY01000518.1, read on the forward strand.
CCCCTCCGTCCGGAACACCGGAATCCCGCCCCCGCCGCAGGCGATCACCACATGGTCGGTTTCCACCAGCGACCGGATCGTGTCGATCTCAACAATCCCCTTCGGCTCGGGGCTGGCCACCACCCGGCGCCAGCCGCGGCCGGAATCCTCCGCGATGTCGTAGTCGCGCTCCCTTTCGAGGGCGCGGGCCTCCGCCTCCGTCATGAAAGGGCCGATGGGCTTGGTGGGGTGGCGGAACGCCGGATCCTCCGGATCCACCTCCACCTGGGTCAGCACGGTGGCCGCGCCCTTGCTGATCCCGCGGTCCAGCATCTCCTCCCGCATCCCGTTCTGCAGGTCGTAGCCGATATAGCCCTGGCTCATCGCCACGCA
>ONXY01000517.1 GCA_900321945.1 uncultured Eubacteriales bacterium
ACAAATACGGCGAGTTCATGCTTCACCTGCTTCCCTCCGGCGTGTTCCGGAAGGACGTGGTCAACGTGCTCGGCAACGGCGTGGCTCTGGATCCGGAGCACCTTCTTAATGAAATCCGGAGCCTCCAGGACAAGGGCGTAACCGTCACGCCCGACAACGTTAAAATCAGCAACCGCGCGAGCCTTCTTCTTCCCTGGCACCGCGAGCTTGACAAGCTGGAGGAGATCCGTCTGAAGGAAAAGCAGTACGGCTCCACGAAGAAAGGCATCGCGCCGTTCTATTCCGATAAATATCAGAAAAAAACCATTCTGGCGGGTGAACTCTTCTATCCCGAAGTGCTCCGGCATCATCTGAATGATCTCAGAGAATGGAAGAACCTCGTCCTTCACGGCGTTTACGGGGAGGATCCCGTTACGGAGGAAGCGATCGACGCGTGGCTTGAGAAATACTGCGAGCCTCTGAAGCCGTATATTGAAGATACCAGCGAGTTTCTCATCCAGGAGCTCCGCCATCATAAAAAGATTCTTTACGAAGGACAGCTCGGCGCGCTGCGGGATCTTGATTTCGGCATCTATCCCTTTACCACTTCCTCAAACGTTCTTTCCGCCTACGCCCCGATCGGTTCCGGCATGCCCGGCGCGAAGATCGGCCGCGTGATCGGCGTGACCAAAGCCTATTCCAGCTGCGTCGGCGCCGGACCCTTCGTATGCGAGCTGTTCGGGGATGAGGCGGAACGGCTGCGTCAGCTCGGGCGCGAATTCGACGGCGGAAGAAAACACAGGGTCGGGCCGATCGACCTGGTCGCGACGCGCTACGGTGTTCGGATTCAGGCGGCCACGGAAATCGCGCTGACCAAGCTGGACGTACTCAGCACTTTGGATGAGATTCCGCTCTGCGTGCGCTACAGGCTGAACGGACAGGAGACGGAAGATATGCCCTTCCCCGCCGCCCTTGACCAGTGCGAGCCGGTCATTGAGACCATGAAGGGCTGGAAGACGGATATCACAGGCGTACGTACCTGGTGGGATCTGCCGAAGGAAGCGCAGGATTACGTTAAGCGCATCGAGGACCATCTCGGGGTCGTCATCAAGTGGATTTCCGTCGGTCCCGAGCGGAACAGCATCATCCGGCGCGGATAAATACGGATATCCTTTCCCGGGTTTCAGCCCGTGAAATCAGGAATCAAATATATTGAAAAAAAGGGGATCAGTTATGAAAGGAAATGTCATCGTAGGTCAGTCCGGCGGTCCGACCGCCGTCATCAACTCCAGCCTTGCCGGCGTGTTCAAAACCGCGATGGAGCGCGGCTTCAGCAAGGTTTACGGAATGCGTTACGGAATTCAGGGCTTCATGGATGAGCAGTATGTGGATCTTTCCGATCACATCAAGAACGAACTGGATCTTGAGCTTCTGAAGCGGACTCCTTCCGCCTTCCTCGGCACCTGCCGTTACAAGCTGCCCGAGATTCATGAGGATAAAGCGGTTTACGAGAGGATTTTCGAGCTTCTGGACAAGCTGGACATCGAGGTCTTCATCTACATCGGCGGCAACGACTCCATGGACACCATCCGCAAGCTGTCCGACTATTCTCTGCTGACCGGAGCGAAGCAGCGCTTCGTCGGCTGCCCGAAAACCATTGACAACGATCTCGCCATCACGGACCACACCCCCGGTTTCGGCAGCGCGGCCAAGTATATCGCCACCTCCACCAAGGAAATCATCTGTGACGCCATGGGCTTCTCCTATCAGAAGAAGAACGTGAACATCATCGAGATTATGGGCCGCAATGCCGGCTGGCTCACCGGTTCTTCCGCCCTTTCCCGCAGCGAGGACTGCGACGGACCCGACCTGATTTATCTGCCTGAGGTTCCCTTCAGCATTGAGAAATTCGTCGAGAAAGTGCGCGGCCTTCTTGAGGAGAAGGACGTGGTGGTTGCAGTTGTATCCGAAGGAATCAAGACCGAGGAAGGCAAATACGTCTGCGAGTACGCGACCGACTCCACCACCACCGACGCGTTTGGTCATATCCAGATGACCGGTACCGCCTCCTACCTGGCCACGCTGATCAAGAATCAGCTCGGCTGCAAGACCCGCGCCGTGGAGCTCTCCACGCTGCAGCGCGCCGCGGCTCATCTGGCCAGCAAGATCGACGTGGACGAAGCCTTCAACGTTGGCGGCGCGACCGTAAAGGCTGCCGACGAAGGATCCACCGGCGTCATGGTCGTGATTGACCGCGTGTCCGACGATCCCTACCAGAGCGCGACCCACGTGTACGACGTACACAGGATCGCCAATGATGAAAAAACCGTGCCGCGCAAGTGGATCAACAAGGCCGGCGATTATGTGACCGAGGAATTCCTCGATTATGTGCGGCCTCTGATCCAGGGCCATTATCCGCCCGTCATGGTGGAAGGCATTCCGCGCCATCTCAGCATGAACCTGAAAAACTACGACTGGAGATCCTCCCCCTCCAAATAACGGGTTTTTTCCGCTCCTTCCCCTGTGGGAAGGAGTTTTTTTTGTAAAAATTATGCTTGACGCGCTGTCCTTTTTCTGCTATATTAATCGTCGGTTTCGAAGAAACCATTGCCGTAGACAGCCGGTACCCTCCGGGGTGTAAAGGGCGGAAGCCCGCCTGCCGAGGCGCGGGAGCTTCATGCTGATTGTGATGCCCTTGTGCCTGTGCGCAAGGGTTTTCTTTATTCCGAACCGGACAGGAGGTGCAATCACATGAGCAAGAATCTTGAAATCAAGAAGCAGGCCGTGGCGGAAATTGTTGAGAAGTTCAAATCCGCCGAGTCCGTGGTCGTCTGTTCCTTCAACGGTCTGACCGTCGAGCAGGTGACTGAGCTGCGCAAGCAGTGCCGCGAGAACGACGTGCATTACTGTGTTCTGAAGAACCGTCTCGTCGCCCGCGCTCTGAAAGAGCTGAACATCGAGGGGATGGACGCTCTGCTTGAAGGCCCCAATGCCTTTGTCTTCGGAACGAAGGATGTCACGTCCGCCCCGAAGATCATCGCAGGTTTCATCGACAAGAACAAGCTGACCTCTCTGGAGATCAAGGGCGGTCTGACCGGGACGGAATTCACGGACGTCGCCGGCATCAAGGCTCTGGCCGCCACGCCCAGCCGCGAAGAGCTGCTCGGAACCATGGTCGGATGCCTGGTTTCCCCTGTTTCCGCGCTGGTCGCCGTGCTGGACGAAATCGCCGAAAAGAAGGAAGCCGCTTAATCCCCGACGCGGCCTGAGAGCCGCCTGATAAAAATTTGGAGGAAATAAAAATGACGAATCAGGAAATTATTGAAGCGATTGAGTCCATGACTCTGCTTCAGGTGAAGGAACTCGTTGACGAGATGAAGGAAAAGTTCGGCGTTACCGGCGCGATCGCCGTCGCCGGCGGTGCCGCCGCTCCTGCCGCTGCCGCGGAAGAGGAGAAGACCGAATTCGACGTCGTGCTGAAGGAAGCCGGCTACGAGAAGATCAAGGTCATCAAGGTCGTGCGTGAAGTCGTGTCCGGCCTGGGCCTGAAGGAAGCCAAGGAAATCGTCGAGTCCGCCCCCAAGACCCTGAAGGAAGGCGTCTCCAAGGAAGAAGCCGAGAAGATCGCCGAACAGTTCAAGGCCGTCGGCGCCACCGTCGAAATCAAGTAATCGTATTCATCAGAAAAAGGCGGATTCCGGATCCGCCTTTTTCTTTTTTTCGCGCGTTACCGGCACCTTTTCCTTCGGATATCCCCTTTTCATTCCACGGGTTCTGTGGTATGATACTTTCAGTCTGCAGAAGGAAGGAGCCGTATCCAGTGGCTAGGAAAAAGAATCCCAACAGCAATCCCAAATCAGGCGGCATCGGTTTCCTTGTGACCGCTCTGATTCTTTCCTCGATCAGCGGTTTTTCGTTCGGCGGGATTGTTCTGGGCGTGCTCGTAGGTCTTGGGATCGGAAAAGTAACCTCCATCATGGGCTCCGGGCTGGACACCACCACGCACAACCGTCAGGATGAAGAACGCCGCCGGCAGGAGGAAGAGGCGGCGCAGCTCCGCAGACAGGAAGAACAGAAGCGGCAGGCTGCCGAAGAAGCCCGCCGCGCCAGGGAGGAGGCCTCCCGCATTCCGCTGACCGGAGACGCCGCGGCCGACGCCGTCATTACAAAAGGTGTGGAAATGGTCGAGACGATCCGCAGGGAAAACGCCGCCATTCCGGATCCTACGCTGTCAGCGCAGATGGAGTCCGTCTGCGAAAAGTGCGAGCAGATTTTCCGTTCTGTTTCCGAAGCTCCTTCCAAGGCCCCGCAGGTCCGTAAATTTATGAATTACTATCTTCCGACCACGCTTAAAATGCTCGCGAATTACCGCACGATGCAGAACCGCGGCGTATCGGTGCAGGAAATGCGCGCCGCCCGGGATACGACCGTCCGCGGAATGAATATGATTCTTACAGCCTGTCAGAAGCAGATCGACAACCTGCACAGAGAAAACCTTATGGATATCTCAACGGATATCGACGTGCTCGAGCAGATGCTGAAAAGGGACGGATACACCGAAAGCGAACTGACCGGAATCAAGGATCCGATTCCCGTTCCGGAACCGCGTACAGCCGCCGAAGCTCAGATGCGCGCTTCGGGCGTTCCCGTTATGGAATTCCCGGATCAGTCCGAAACCGGCGGCAGCTCCGGAAAAGCTTCCTACTTTTATCAGGAGTGATATCAGTTCCCGTCAGAATTTGTCTTTCTGACTCACGCAAAAAAGGAGGATGGTTTCCATGTCTGAACTGAACAGCACCCCCGCTCCCCAGCTCTCCCTCAACACTCCTCTGGACGAACCGGCTGAAGCCGCCTCTGTTCAGAGCATTCAGCAGCAGCCCGCTCCCGTTACCCAGCAGACCGCTGTTCCCGCCCTGGACGATTCCCAGCTCACGGATGCGGAGCGCCGTGCAGTGGATGATTTTATCGCCAAAGTCGATATCACCAATCCCGAACACGTCCTTCTTTTCGGTGCGGACGCTCAGAAACGCATCGCGGATTTTTCCGAAAACGCCCTGAACACGGTCAAAACGCAGGAAACCGGCGAGGTCGGCAATATGCTGGTCAACCTGGTCGCCGAGCTGAAAGGGTTCGAAAGGGATACCGAGGAACCGAAGGGGCTGCGGAAGCTCTTCTCCAAGGGTGAGGATAAGGTCACCAGAATGAAGGCCCGCTACAGCGCGGTCTCCGCAAATGTTGAAAACATCGCCGGATCTCTGGAAAACTATCAGGCTCAGCTGCTGAAGGACGTTTCCATGTTCGACCGCCTTTACGATCAGAACAGCGATTATTTCCACCAGCTCACCCTTTATATCATCGCCGGCGACAAGAAGCTCGCTCAGGTCCGCGGCACGGAGCTGAAAGCCCTTCAGGAGAAAGCGCAGCAGAGCGGAGACGCCATGGACGCCCAGAAAGCGAATGATCTGGCTGCGCAGTGCGACCGTTTCGAGAAAAAGCTGTACGATCTCAAGCTCACCCGCCAGGTGTCCATGCAGATGGCCCCGCAGATCCGCCTGCTTCAGAATAACGACAGCCTGCTTGTTGAACGGATTCAGAGCACTCTGTCAAATACGCTTCCGCTCTGGAAGAGCCAGATGGTTCTCGCGCTCGGTCTGCAGCATTCCAAGGAGGCTCTCGCCGCGCAGACGGCCGTGACGGATATGACGAACGAGCTTCTCAGGAAAAACGCTGAGGCGCTGAAAATCGGCACCATTGAAACCGCGCGCGAGGCTGAGCGCGGCATCATCGATATGGAAACCCTGATCCAGACCAATCAGTCTCTGATCGACACCATCGACGAAGTCCTGCAGATTCAGTCGGACGGACATCAGAAGCGCCAGGAGGCGGAAAGGCAGCTGTACGAGATGGAGGCCGAGCTGAAGAAAAAGCTTCTGACCACGCATATGGGTTAATCCCTACCCTTTCAGGTTTCCGCAGCCCGGCGCACGCATCAGCCGGGCTGTTTTGAAAGGAGCTGATTTCCTTTGCGCGTCATCGGCCTTACAGGCGGCATCGCCTGCGGAAAAAGCACCGTCAGCAGCTGGCTGAAGGGACAGCCGGACTGCCGTGTCATAGACGGCGATCTGCTTTCCAGGAATCTGACCGCCGTTAACGGCGCGGCTCTCCCCGCGCTCCGGGAGGCTTTCGGAGACGCTTTCTTTCTCTCCGACGGCACCCTGAACAGACATCGGCTCGGCAGTCTCGTCTTTTCCAGCGCCGCCGCCCGTGAAAAGCTGGACGCCGTCATGGCGCCTTTTCTGGAGGAGGCGACCGCGGAGGCTGTGCAGGCGGCAAGAGCCGCGGGAGTCTCTCTCTGCTTCCTGGATTACCCGCTTCTGTTCGAGAAGGGGTACGACAGGCTCTGCGATTCCGTCTGGTGCGTCTTTCTTCCCCGCGCTCTTCAGCTGCAGCGTCTCATGGAGCGGGATCATCTCACAGAGGCGGAGGCGCTTGCCCGGATGGATGCGGTTCTTTCCTCCGAGAAAAAAGCGGAACGCAGCAACGTAGTCATCGATAATTCCGGAACCGTCGAATTCACGCTTTCCCTGCTGCCCGTTCTGCTGGAAGAAGAAAGAAGCAGAATTCAGCGTCCCGGCGCGAGGCGCAGGCGTTCAGAGCGTTATGCTCCTCCGGATGCGGGACAGCCGTCACCCCTTTCAGCCTGGCAGGAGGAAGCGCAGGAACCTCCGTCCGCTTCGGCGGCGGTTCAGCCTCCTCCCGTTATGGAACGCCCCCAGAGCGCCCGCAGAAAGCCGTCCGAGCGCCGGGTTCAGTGGCATCTGCCGTCGTGGCTTATGATTCTGCTGATCTGTTCGGGTTTTCTCCTGCTCACGGGCGTTACGGGTCTGTCGCTGATGCAGGCATGGCTTACTCAGAGAGCCGAAGCCCATATGTCCGAAGCCCGGAGCGTCCTGAGCCAGTACCCTCTGGAGTACAGGGACCTCATAGAGTCCGCCGCGGAATCCGGCAACCTGCGTCCCGCTTTTGTCGCCGCTGTCATCCGGAATGAAAGCTCCTTCCAGCCCCGCGCTGAGTCCGGCGTCGGCGCCCGGGGACTGATGCAGCTGATGCCGGACACAGCGGAATGGATCGCGGGAAAGATGAAACTGCAGGGATACGCGTTTGACCGGATGTACGATCCGGAGAGCAATGTGCGCTTCGGCTGCTGGTATCTGAACTATCTTTCGACGCTGTTTCACGGGGATCCGGTATGTGTGGCCTGCGCTTACCACGCAGGTCAGGGAAAGGTCACCGCCTGGCTTTCGGATCCTCTGATCAGCAGCGACGGCGTAAAGCTGGATCTGAACCGCATGACGGACGGACCTACCAAGACCTATGCCAGGAGGGTAATCAGAGCTTATGGGATTTATCAGACGCTGTATTTTGACGGTTCTGACGTTTATGATGTTCTTCTGCCCCGCCCGGGCGAGCAACGTTGAGAACAGCATCATCATCGGCATTCAGTCCAGCAGAACGATTAACATCCGTCCCCTTCTGCCTGTGGAGAGGGACATGCTTTCGGTCTATGACCTGGTATATGAAAGCCTGATCTATCTGGATGACAGTTATCTTCCGCAGGGCCGGCTCGCCCAGAGCTGGAACGTTTCCAGCAACGGAAAGATCTGGACGTTCTACCTTCGGCCGGCGGTCACCTTTTCAGACGGGACCCCGCTGACCGCCCGGGACGTGGTCGCGTCCGCCCAGTTCATTCTGGACCGGGCCAACGACGAAAACACCACCGATTCAGGTTTTTACTCCAATCTGAAATTCTTTGTTTCCTCCATCTCAGCGAAGGATGACAGCACGGTTGAGATCCGGACGCAGAAGCGCCCCTGTTATGGCCTTCTGTACGCGATGACGTTTCCGATCGTTCCCGCCTCTCAGGTCGATATGGACCGTCCCGTCGGTACAGGGCCGTATATGTTCAACACCTTCGTCGCAGGGGACTACGCCTGGCTTCAGGCCAATCCGAACTGGTGGCAGGCCCAGCCTCAGGTTCAGGAAATCATGTTCTCTTTCCACGACACCCAGAAGGCGGTTATGGAAAGCTATGAGTACGCCCGGGTGGACGC
>ONXY01000516.1 GCA_900321945.1 uncultured Eubacteriales bacterium
GGAATCCATCAAGGCCGCCATGAGCGACATGAGCAACATGGGCCTGGAGATCATCAACCTGACCATCCAGAACTTCTCCGACAAGGATGGCAACGTGATCGACACCATGGCCGCCCGGAACATCGCGGAGAAGGAGCAGGACAAGCGGATCGCCCAGGCCGAGGCCGAAAAGGTGTCCAGGTTCGCCGAAATGCAGGCGGACGCTGAAATCGCGCGGCAGAACCGGGACGTGGAGGTACAGAAGGCCGCCTACAAGCAGGAGACGGAAGAGGCCCGCGCCAAAGCCGAGATGGCCTACAGGATCGAGCAGGAGCGCATTCAGAAGACCTATGAAACGGAACACGCGGCGGCGGAACTGACGCGTCTGGAAAAGGAGACGGAGCTGAAGCGGCAGGCGGTCGAGATCGAGCGCGAGAAGCTGAACGTGGAAATCCGCGAAAAGGCCGCGGCCGAGAAGGACCGTGCCATCGCCGAGGCTGAGGCGGAGAAGTACCGCCGCCAGGCCGAGGCGGACGCCGCCCTCTACGCCGCGCAGAAAGAGGCGGAAGCTATCCGGATGAAGGGCGAGGCCGAAGCGGAAGCCATGCGGCTGAAGGCGGAAGCCATGCAGCTGTACGGACAGGCCGCCATGATGGAAATGATTTCCGACAAGCTGCCGGACATCGCGCGGGCCGTGTCGGAACCGCTCAGCAAAACCGAGAAGATCATTCTCTTCGGCGAGGGCGGCGCGACCTCTATGGCGAGAGACACCGCCGGCACCATGCTGCAGACCTTCGAAGCGGTAAAGGACGCCGTAGGGCTGGACATTCCGAAAACAATCCGGGACGTCGCCAGCGGCGGTCTGGTCGGCAAAGCCGCGAAGGAAACTCCTCCCGCCGCGGAGGAAACGCCGGAAGCGTAACTTGCCGGATCTTTCTTCCGCCGGGTTCCCTTTACGGAAATCCGGCGGATTTCTGTATCCGGAGCGGGCCTCCGTCAGAGACGGATTCCGGGAGAAAGCAGGCCGCCGCGGATTATCCCGGCGGTCGGACCGGAGAAAAAAGATTCTGTTGACTTAAAGTGAACTTCAGACTGTACAATAGGATGAGGATAAACGGAAGCATACAGGAGGACGGTCTTATGGAAAAATGGATCAGAGCGCGTTACCTGCCCGGCATTCCCCTCGGCGCGGACGGAAGAAGAGTCACGGCCGGAAAGGAGCATGCCGCGCTGTCCCGGCGGGCCGCCCGGGAGGGCATGGTCCTGCTGAAGAACGAGGAAGGCGCGCTGCCGCTGCGGCGCGGGTGCAGGGTCGCCCTGTTCGGGAAGGCCACCGCCGATTACGTCAAGGGCGGCGGCGGCAGCGGCGACGTGACGGTGCCGTATGTCCGGAATCTGTACGACGGGCTGGCGGAAATCCTCGGGCCGGAAAGCGTTTATCAGGGGACGGTGAAGTTTTATCGCGATTACGCCGCGGCCCGGTACGCGGAAGGCTGGGCGCCGGGCATGATGGCGGAGCCGCCGGTGCCGGAAGCGCTTCTCCGGGAAGCGCGGGCGTTCACGGATACGGCGGTGATTTCAATCAGCCGCTTCTCGGGCGAGGGCTGGGACCGGAAATCTCCCCGGGCCCGGATCACGCGGAAGGAGCCGGTGACCGGGGACACGGTGAGCATGAGCGACGTCCTCTTTGAGAAGGGCGATTTCTACCTTTCCGAAGCGGAGCGGAGCATGGTGGAGACCGTGAGCCGGACGTTCGCCAGAACCGTCGTGGTTCTGAACACCGGAGGCATCATGGAAACCGCGTGTTTCCGGGACAACCCCCGCGTACAGGCGGTGCTGCTGGCGTTTCAGGGCGGCATGGAGGGCGGCTGCGCGGAGGCGGAGCTGCTCACGGGCCTGTATTCCCCCTGCGGAAAGCTTCCGGACACCTGGGCCCGGGATCTGGACGATTATCCGGGCTGCGCGGATTTCTACGACAGCGACGATTACGTGAACTACACGGAGGATATCTACGTCGGCTACCGGTATTTTGAAACGATTCCCGGCGCGCGGGAAAAGGTGGTGTACCCCTTCGGCTTCGGTCTCGGCTACACCCGCTTCTCGCTGACCGAAGAAAGCGTGGAGATCGGAGAAGAGGAGGCGGCCGCCCGCGTCCTTGTGACCAATACCGGGGATTTCCCGGGCCGGGAAGTGGTGCAGGTGTATTTCAGCGCCCCCCAGGGGAAGCTCGGAAAGCCGTCAAAACAACTGGCGGGATACCGGAAAACGCGGCTGCTGGCCCCCGGCGAATCGGAACGGGTCACGGTTCGTTTCCCGCTGGAGCAGATGGCCAGCTACGACGATCTCGGCAAGACCGCCCGCTCCGCTTGGGTGCTGGAGGCGGGAGAATACCGTTTCCATATCGGCGCCAGCGTCAGGGACGTTCGGGAAGCGGCCGAAACCTGGGTTCTTCCGGAGGACCGGGTCACGCGCCGGCTGACGGCCCGGATGCAGCCCTCCTGCCTCCCGGAGCGCCTGCTGGCGGACGGCTCCTTCGAGAAACTGCCCACGGCTCCCTGCAATGATTTCCGCGCCGGCGCCCTTTCTCCCATGAAGGAC
>ONXY01000513.1 GCA_900321945.1 uncultured Eubacteriales bacterium
ATAAAAAAACACCGCTCTGCCGAACGGCCGCATGAGCGGTGTTTTTCCGGTACCGGGTCCGGGGACGCGGCGGGAGCCGTTATGCGGTCCCGCGGAAGGTGCCTCCGGTCCTTACTGTTTCATCAGTCCGGCTCCGGCGTTCCACGCTTTGCCGACCTGATCTCCGGAGATATAGTATCCGTGCCTGAACTGATCAAAGATCAATGCCTTCAGTTTTGCGGGATCCACCCTTCCCTTTTCATCCAGGACGGCTTCCTCAGCGGCGGCGTTGACGATCTTCCCTACGATCGCGTACATGTTTTCGGTATTGATAACCTCCGCCAGTTCGCATTCCATTACAACCGGGAATTCCTCTATAACGGGCGCGTTTACAAATTCGCTCTTCGCCGCGTGATATCCGGTGCGCTCAAACTTGTCCGCCATTTTGTTGCCGGACGCGATGCCGAAGAAGTCGGCGGCGTCCATATGGGCCTGGTCCGCCAGCGCGACGGTGAATGCTTTTGTTTTCAGCAGATTCCGGGTTGTCCTGTGGTCTTCGTCAATGAACAGCGCGATCTTGTCCATGGCGCAGATCATGCCCCAGGCGGCGTTCATGACGTTGACCTTTCCGGTTTCATCGTACGCGGCTACCATCAGAACAGGCATCGGATAAACGGCCTGAACAACCCCGAGATTCTTCTTCATGGTTCTCTTCCTCCTGAAATACATGTTTTCCGTTCCGGTCTGTACATTTTATCACGCTTCGGAAGCCGGAACAAGCGCCGTCCCGGAGAATGCAGCGCTTTGCCGCGGCGGAAAACACCGGCCGTCCGTTTTCCCGAAACCGGGCCGGACTGCCGGTGTTCTCCGCGCATGTCATACGTTTTTCCGGCCGGTCTTTCCGATCCTGTCGGCGACGGCCAGATAGCATCGGCCTGTTATGAGCAGAAACAGCAGGATGGCGAGTATCCACCACACGCACCCCATATAGGGCAGTTCAGCCGTAAAGCCAAAGGCTCCCGCGGGGCTTCCCCAGTTCAGAAAGAAATAAGGATAAGACTGCCCTTTCGCGAACTCCCATCCGTTCACGTATCCGATCCCGGCGTATATGGCGTACAGAAGCGGCGGAATGATTACATAAATCACGCTCTTCCTTTTGATCTCCGTTCCCGGCGCGGTCACGAAAAAATCCGCGACGGCGGCTGCCGGGACGACAAGATGAGTAAGGGTGTTGGGCAGGCTCCACGCCGCCTGTCCGAGCAGGGGGGCAAGCAGCACCGCAAACACGGCCCCGGTGAGCGTGATGGAAACGGCGCCGGCCAGTTTTACAGCAAGCCACGCGCCGCTTGCGGCTTTACCGCTCAGCAGAAGATAAAGACCGGTCAGACTGATCAGCGCCGCGGCAATATTGGACTGAATCGTAAAGTACATGAACACCCTGCTGCCGCCCATGAAACTGTTTCTGCCCGCGAAAGCGCTCAGGATCGTGCCCGCGGCCGCGGAGACAGTCACAATAAGCTTCAGCGCGATGCCGGCCGCTTTTCTGGCCTGTGATATCGGTTTCATGTCACCATCTCCCCGGTCGGAACGCGGACATGCGGACCGCTTACAGAGCGGCGGCCACCGCCGCTTTCACTTCGCCCATATCCACAGTGGGCTCGAAACGGGCAATGACTTTGCCTTCGCGGTCGATCAGGAACTTCGTGAAGTTCCATCCGACGTAGGTTTTATCGCCGTATTTCTTATTGTTCATGGCGGCAAACGTGTTCAGCGCGGCGTTCTTCAGTCCCTTGCCGAAGCCCTCAAAAGGTTTCTCAGAGGCAAGAAATGCGAACAGCGGATCGGCGGTCTCCCCGTTCACGTCGATCTTCGCGAACTGCGGAAACTCCGTGCCGAATTTAAGCGTGCAGAATTCGTGGATTTCGTCGGCGTTCCCGGGAGCCTGGCCTGCAAACTGATTGCAGGGGAAGTCCAGAATCTCGAAGCCGCGGTCCCGCAGCTCCTTATACATCGCTTCGAGAGGCTCATAATGCGGGGTGAAGCCGCAACCGGTCGCCGTGTTGACAATCAGCAGAACCTTGCCCTGATACTCCGACAGGCTGACTTCATGCCCCTGCCTGTCCTTCACCGTAAAATCGTAGACTGTTTTCATTCCGATACTCCTTCCGTTTTCCTGTCGTAATGGTTTTTCTGATTTCCCAGCAGTTCGTACAGCAGAGCGTACAGCGTCCGCGCCTTTTCAGGAGGCAGATCGATGCAGCCTGCCACACGGCCGGGAATATCCTTCGCTTTTTCCTGCAGAGCCCTTCCCGCTTCCGTCAGCGTAATCTCAACGATACGGTCGTCCCTCCGGCACCGCCGTCTTTCCACATAACCGGCCTGCTCCATCTTCTTCAGCAGGGGGGAAAGCGTACCGTTGTCGAGCATCAGCCTTTCGCCGATTTCGGTGACGGATACCCCGTCCTTCTCCCACAGAACCAGAAAGACGATGTACTGCGTGTAGGTCAGTCCCAGCGGCTTCAGCCAGGGAGTGTACAGGCCCGTCACGTTCCGCGCGGCGGCGTAAAGAGGAAAACACAGCTGATTGGCAAGCTTCATGTTCTCCCGGTAATCGTTGTCCATGGCTCCTCCTTCCTCGCATTTGATACAAACATATTTTATCAAATATAATTTGGTTCGTCAAGACCCCGCGCAAAAAAAACTGAAGTAGAAAAACCGGCTTCCGGTATCGGGACCGGCATCGGTTATGAATAAAACGATCCGGAAAGGCAAAGAACCCGGAACGCGGATCCTTCAGGAAGCAGCCTGCGGCGGATCCCAGCAGCCAGCTTTATTGCGTGTAAAAAACGCGGAAGCCTGTTTTACAGGTTTCCGCGCTTTGGATTTCCCTGCGGGCCCGGGACAGGACGCAGTCGTCCGCCCCTTCCGCTTTTCAGAGGACTGATCTGATAATGCCCGGCCTGGCCGGAATGCCCGCGCTGTTCCGGAGATTGACCTCATAGTAGTCCGTACAAGCGAGACGGACTTCCGTCGGAACCGCCGGGTGGAAGCTCTCGCAGAACACCGCCACCCTGTCTCCTTCCGCCTCGCAGCGCAGAATATTGACCGGGTAGCCATTCTGATAGATTTCCAGCGCGTTCACCACCGGGCCGTCCAGGACCAGGCCGTCCCCCGCGTAATCGAAGTCTATGTCAATTCCGGACCGGCCGGCTGTGATGCTTCGCATTCTCGGCGCCTCGCACAGAACCTTCTCCCCGTAGACATAGTGTTCCGCCAGGAGCGCCAGTCTTTTCCCGACAGGCCGTTTGTTTTTGGGATGAATATCCCATTCCATGCCGGCGTCCGTAATCACAGCCATCGCCGTCCGGCTGACGTTGTCAGCGGTCCACTGCTGCGCTGCCCTGATTTCCGGCCACCTGGTTCCGGTACAGGCCAGCCACCGGCGGAAAGGCGCAAGCTGGACAAAAAGAAACGGCAGCTCTTCCTGCCAGATCGCTCTCCAGCTGTAAATCAAAGCGGGAAAAACCTTATCGTACAGTTCAGCCTTTGCGTCGTCCGCTTCCCCCTGATACCACAGGACGCCCCTGACCGTATACGGCGCAACCTGCGTGAGCATGGACTTGTACAGTCCGCAGGGCCGCCATTCATGCAGCGGGCCGATCACAGGCGGGCTGAGCGTATCTCCTTTTCCAAGCGCCGAAGCCTTCTCCTGTATTTCATCCGATGAGTATCCGATCTGCAGGATATCGTACATCGGTTCGGCAAACCAGTCCGTATGAAAGTTTTCCGCATTCTGCCGGAACTCGCGGCAGTATGCTTCCGTATCCATGGAATCAAGCGTTTTCTGATAGTCATCCAGCCAGGCGCGCCCGAACCGGGCCACCGTTTCCACAGGCATCCACGCGCAGGCGGGTGATCCGCCCCAGTTGCACCCGATGATCCCGACGGGGACGCTGTACCGTTCATACAGGCTTCGGGCAAAATAGTATCCTACCGCAGAGAAGCGTTCGAGCTGGTCCGGTTCATCCTTCCTCCAGAACCCGTAACAGGCGCCGTAATCAGCCTCGCGGATCTGGCCCGGATAGGACACCTTCGGATAATCAAAGAACCGGATATCCCGGCAGTTTCTTTTCCTTTCCTCCTCCAGGCCCCGGTCGTAGCGCATTGCAAATTCCATGTTGGACTGGCCACCGGCAAGCCATACCTCGCCGACAGCCACATCCCGGATATGCAGCTCCTCTCCCTCTGACGAAAGGACCATTTCCTCCGAAGCAGACGCGCGGAACGGTCCGCAGCACACGCGCCACCGGCCGTTCGCGTCCGCGATGCAGTCCGCTGTCAGGTTCTGCATGGCTACGCGCACGGACGCGCCCGCCCCGGCGGTTCCCCATATAAACACGGGCCTGTCCCGCTGAATGACCGCTCCGTCCCTGAAAAGCGCCGCTGTCTCCAGCATTTCCGTCTCCTCCGGTTTCCCCAGTCCTTATGAAGCGATCGCCGCTTTCATGACGTTTTCCTGCGTAATATCTTTGCCGGTGAATTCCCCGGTGATGCGGCGGTTGCTCAGCACCAGGCACCTGTCGCTCATGGATACGAGCTCCGGCATGTCCGAGGAAACCATAATAATGGAAACACCTTTGTGCGTCAGGTCGTTCATGATCCTGTAAATTTCAGCCTTTGTCCCCACGTCGATCCCCTTGGTCGGTTCGTCAATCAGCAGGATACGTGGCTCGGAAAGAAGCCATTTTCCCACGACGACTTTCTGCTGATTGCCGCCCGAAAGGTTGACCAGCATCGTTTCGAGAGAGGGGGCCCGGATGTCCAGAAGCCTGAACATTTCCTCCGCCATGGCTGCCTCTCTCTTTTTCCGGACGAACCCGAAGCGCGACAGTTTTTTCAGGCAGGCGAGCGTCAGGTTCTCCCGGACGCTGTGCACCCAGATATAACCCGTCTGTTTTCGTTCCTCGGTGATATACCCCATTCCGTTGCGGATTGCGTCCATGGGCGTGCTGATCTTTGTTTCCCTGCCGTCGATCAGGATTTTTTTTGTCACGCCGTTGGTTATATACCCAAAGACAGCGCTCAGCACTTCGCTGCGCCCGGCTCCGACCAGGCCGCCGATACCCAGAATTTCGCCTTTTTTCAGTGAGAAGCTGATGTCTTCCACGATATTCTGCCCCTTGTTGGACGGATGGGGCACCGTCAGATGCTCCACGCGGAGAACCTCGCCGCCGATCGGGGCGGCCTCTTTCGGATACAGGTTGTCTATCGTCCGCCCGATCATCGCTTCCACCAGCTGATCCTCGCTGACGGCGGAAACCTCGTCCGTGGTGACTACGGCGCCGTCACGCATGACGACGACGCGGTCCGCGATGCGGAAGATTTCATCCAGCTTGTGCGATATGAACAGCAGGGAAACGCCTTCCCGGCGCAGACTGTCGATCGTGTCCATCAGGATGTTGGTTTCCTTGTCTGTCAGGGAGCTGGTTGGTTCGTCCAGAACGATGATCCGGGGGTGCTTGCTCAGCGCCCGCGCGATGGAAACCATCTGCATCTGGCCGCTGTTCAGGCCGCGTACGCGCTGTCTGGGATCGAGCTTCAGACCGACCTTGTCAAGCATGGCTCTGGTATCGCTGTAGAGCTTTTTGTAATCGACGAACTTCCTTTTCATGGGCAGATTGCCGACGTAAATGTTTTCGGCCAAGGAAGCGTCCAGCATGACGTTCAGTTCCTGGTAGACCATCTCAATGCCGTTTGCTTCAGCGACTGCGACGGAGGAGAAGTCCGTTTTCTTCCCGTCGATCCAGATTTCGCCCTCAT
>ONXY01000512.1 GCA_900321945.1 uncultured Eubacteriales bacterium
AAGGAGGATTTATGAAAGCGCCGTTTTCACCGTACCTGTCGGAGATCGCCCCCGGGCTGAAGGAGCTGGTTTCCCTTCTGCGCCGGGAGTACGACTATGTGTCCGTCCTGAGCACGGACAGCCGCGGCTTCGCCGTTTCCATCAGCCAGAAGGCAAAATCCGTCCGGAACGAGACCATGACCACCGAGCGGGGCACCGTGGTCCGGGTATACCGGAACGGGCTCTACAGCGAGGCGTCCTTCAACGTCTTCGATCCCGCCCGCCCGGAGGAAACGTTCCGGGAAATCGCCGGGCGTCTGGAGCGGCAGATGCGGGTGCTGGAAGCCGCCGGCGTCAGGCCTTACGAAACCGGCATCCTGGCGGACGAGCCGCAGCGGCTGTTCGCGGAGATGGAGACGGAGCGTCTTCCGGAGGAGGAGGATCTCGCCGCCCTCATTGGCAACCTCACCGCCGTTTCGGATAAAGCCGTGGCTGAAGGAAAGAATATCCTGAACTGCACGGCCCGGGCGCAGAGCACGCATATCTGCAAGCTGTTCCTGACAGAGAACAGGGATCTCCGCCAGAGCTACGTTTACTCGGAGGGAACCCTCCTCGCCGTGGGCGCGCTGGACGGGCGCACCGAAATGGCATATGAGGGCGTTTCCGGCCGCCGGGGCCCCGAAATCTTCGACGACATGGAAAGCCGGCTTCTTCCCGAAACCCTGAAGAGCCTGGACGAGCTGCTTCACGCGGAATCCGTCTCCCCCGGGGAG
Organism: uncultured Eubacteriales bacterium; assembly: GCA_900321945.1. Next base: position 753 of record ONXY01000512.1, read on the forward strand.
TACGACGTGATCACCCTGCCGGACATCACCGGTCTCATCGCCCACGAGGCCTTCGGCCACGGGGTGGAGATGGACATGTTCGTCAAGGGCCGCGCGCTCGGCGCGGAGTACATCGGAAAGCGCGTGGGCTCCGATCTGGTCACCATGCACGAAGGCGCCCTCTGCGCGGAGAGCGTGACCGCCTATGCCTTTGACGACGAGGGCACGCTCGCCGGGGACGTCACCGAAATCGACCGGGGCGTTCTCCGGACCGGCATCTGCGACGCTCTCAGCGCCCTTCGGCTGGGAACCGTTCCCACGGGCAACGGCAAGCGGGAGAATTTCGCGCACAAGGTCTACACCCGTATGACCAACACCCTCTTCGATTCCGGAACGGACACGCTGGAGGACATGATCGCCTCCATTGATCACGGCTACATGCTGAAGGGCGTGAATTCCGGAATGGAGGATCCCAAGCACTGGGGCATCCAGTGCATTATTGAAAAGGGATATGAGATCCGGGACGGCCGTCTGACCGGGAAGGTCGTAGCGCCCGTGGTGCTCACCGGGTACGTGCCGGATCTGCTGGGATCCGTATCCATGGTTTCCGGCGACCGGGAGGTTTTCGGCAACGGCGGCTGCGGAAAGGGACACAAGGAATGGGTCAAGGTGGCCGACGGCGGCCCCTGTCTGAAGGCGAAAGCGAGGCTGGGATAAACGTCATGCTGAATCGGATTATCGATGTTCTCAGATCCTCCCGGGCGGACGCCTGGGAAGTCACGGAAACCGTAACGGAGGGCTGGGAGTTCTACTTCATCCGGAAAGCCCTCGACCAGAACCGGGTGAAAAGCCTGAAGCAGTACACCGTGAAGGTTTTCCTCCGGAGCGCGGACGGAAAATATCTGGGCTCCGCTTCCGGTGAGATTCCGCCCACGGCGGATGAAGCGGAGATCCGCCGCCTGACGGACCAGCTGCTGCTGGCCGCGGGTCTGGTGAAGAACCCCTTCTACACCCTCCAGCAGCCTTCCGCAGGCGAGGCGGAAGCGGTTCCGGCCGCGCCCGCGGACGTCGCGGAGATTTCGGCCGCCTTCCTTTCCGCGCTGAAGCGGGTTCCGGAATCGGAATCGGCGGATCTGAACTCCGTGGAAGTCTTCGTTTCCGACGTCCGGACCCATTTTGTCAGCAGCGAGGGCGTGGACGTGGTTTCCCGGCATCCCTCCTCCATGGTGGAGGCGGTCGTCAACGCCCGGAAGGACGGTCACGAGATCGAGCTGTACCGGATGTACACCTCCGGATCCTGCGGCGAGGAAAGGCTGCTGAGCGATCTGACCGAAGTGCTGGAATTCGGAAAAGCCCGGCTGGAAGCCGTTCCGACCCCGTCCCTGCAGAAATACGACGTGGTCTTTTCCACCGAGGCGGCGAAGGAAATCTATTACTGGTACGCCGACCGGATGAACGCGGCCTATAAGCATATGAAATACAGCGACTGGGAGATCGGAAAGCCCGTCGCGGACGCCGCGGACGGCGCCGACCGCGT
>ONXY01000510.1 GCA_900321945.1 uncultured Eubacteriales bacterium
ACCCAGATCATCAAGCAGGCGGACGTGATCGCCATGATGGCGCTGTTCCCCGAATCGTTCAGCGATGCGGAGGTGGCCGCCAACTGGGCCTACTACGAGCCGCGGACGGAGCACGGCTCCAGCCTTTCCGCCTGCATGTACGCGCTGACGGCCTGCCGCATCGGCCGTCTGGAGGACGCGTGGGCGCTCTTCCGGCGCACCGCCTCCATTGACGTCACGGGCGGCGGCAAGGAGTGGGCGGGAGAGATCTACATCGGCGGCACCCATCCGGCGGCCAACGGCGGCGCCTGGATGATCGCCGCGCTGGGGTTCGCCGGGCTCCGGGTCCGGAACGGCGTGCCGGAGCTCCGTCCGCGCCTGCCGCGGCAGATCCGCCGTCTGGCCTTTCCCTTCACCGCGGGCGGGAAGCGCCTGATGGCGGAAGTGACCCATGGCGGCGCCGAAATCCGCCCCCTGTAAGCGCACAGAAAAACGGCCCGGCTTCGTTGGGATGCCGGGCCGTCTGTTATTCGCTCAGCCGCCGGACGCTTCCGCGCTCCACCAGGCGAACGGGCAGAATGACCGATTTCTCCGCGATTTCTTCCCGGCGCAGCTGCCGGAGCATCATGTCCGTGGCCAGGACGCCCTTCCGGTCGGCGTCCTGATGGACCGTGGTCAGGCCGGGACTGGTCAGCTGGGCCAGATAGTTGTCGTCGAAGCCGACCACGGATTTGTCCCGGGGCACGCTGACGCCGCATTCGCTCATCCCGGCCAGGATGCCCGCGGCCAGAATATCGGCCGAGGCGAACACCCCGGTGATCTCCGGTTTCCCGGCCAGCAGCCGCCCCAGCTTTTTTCCCTCCGTGACGGAGATCTCCTGGGTGAAGACCAGCGCGGGATCGAAGACGACGCCGAATTCCTCCAGCGCCCGGCGGTAGCCCTGCAGCCGCTTCTCGATCACGCCGCCGGGGCGGACGGAGGGCGAGGCGAAAGCGATGGTGCGGTGCCCGTTCTCCAGCAGGTGGCACGTGGCCAGATAGCCGCCCTTTTCATCTTCCAGGCCGACGCAGCACACATCGGGATCGTCCACATAGCTGTCGATCAGCACGAACGGAATGCCCAGGGCCTTGGTCGTGCGGTAGAATTCGTCCTGGAACATGCCGGTCACGATCAGCCCGGCCAGCTGCCAGCTGTGACTCAGCGCCGCCAGCTCGCGCGCGTCCTCCACGGCGCGGATCATCAGATAGTACCCTTCCTCGCGGGTGCGCTTCTCGATGCTGTCCACAAAGGAGCTCAGGAAGGGGTCGCTCATGGTGCTGCCCGTGTTCTGCGGCGTCAGATGCGTGATCACGCCGATGATGGCGGAATGGCTGTTGGCCAGCGAGCGGGCCGACATGCTCGGCACGTAATGCTCGCGTTCGATGATCCCCCAGATCTTTTCGACCAGTTCGGGCGAGACCCGGCTCTTCCGTTTGTGCACGACGTTGGATACGGTGGTGATGCTGACGCCGGCTTCGGCGGCGATGTCCTTCAATGTGACCATAATACGCTCCGGATCGGTGAGGATTTTCCGCGCTGCCGCGGAACGGGTTACAGTTTACATGTTTTTTCCCGTTCGGACAAGATCATCTGCGCAAAATCGCATCAAAACGTGTGCAGAATCACATCAAAACGGCGGAAGCAGGATCTGCCTCCGCCGAACGCAGCGTGCCGGATTATTCGAGTTCCGCCAGGAAGTCCTTGATGGGCAGATCGCCGGGCTTGCCGGTCTCGGCCACGGTCATGCCGCCCAGGATGGTTTCGGCGCTGGACGCGTCGATGGGCGCGACGGCCTCGGAGAAGGAAATCTCATCCAGCCAGATGACGCACTTGGCGAAGGCGCGGATGTGGAAGGCGTTGGTCATGCCCGGGAAGCCGGAAGCTTCCAGATCGATGACCAGATCCTGCCACTCGGTGGTGATCGCCGGATGGGAACCGTCGGCCAGCACCAGATCGCTGAAGCGGGCGGCATAGAACTTGGAATCTTCGGGATGCCAGTCCATGATCAGCTTTTTCTCTTCGCCGCCCTCGGCGCCCTTGATGCGGATGTTCAGATACTTGCAGTAGGAGATGCCGTCCAGGGCCCACATGTTCACCGCTTCGCCCCAGTTGCCCATCCAGTCGCCGGCGTGGGCGAAATAGTCCTCTTCGCTGTCATAGTCGTCCGGATCGAAGGC
>ONXY01000503.1 GCA_900321945.1 uncultured Eubacteriales bacterium
TCACCCCATGCCGGACGACCTCATACATGATGCGAAACAGGAAAGCTGGATAGATCCTCAGATCCCGATGGAAATATAAAAAAGCCCCTCAGCCCGGCAGTCAGGCCCAAAGGGATCCCCGAACCGCCTTCCGGGCGGTTTTTCATGAATCGGTCAGGAGCAGGCGATCAGCCCCCGTCGGATTCCGAGACGCGTCCCCGGCCGTCGTCGACCTTTGTGCGCTTTTGCCCGCAGCGGCTGCAGCGGTAATAGGTATACGTGATGAAGCGCATCTGATCATCGTCGCGCCGGTCTCTCTCTTCCCGGTCGATCACAAAATCATGCATGCCGAATTCACATTCCGATTTGACAACGACGCCGTCCACGATCTGATACTGCAGAAGCGCCTCCCGCCTGTGCTCACTGCGTTCCAGGGCTTTGATCACAAGGTCTTTCGGGATAAAGTCCCGGTTCTGTTCGATCCAGCGGGGGTCGTCCGCAAAGAACCGTATCACTTCTTCGTCAATAAGCTCCGGAACAAAGTGCCTGAACAAGCCGGCCGGGGTTTCCCTGGCGATTTCCAGTCTGCCCGCGCCTGAACGCCTGAGCGTTTCGATATCCCCGGCGATCAAAGACAGATTCTTCGGATCCCCTTCATAGTGATACAGTTTAAGCATACAATCCTTGTCGTTCATCCGGCGGATAAAGGAGAAAACGGCTTCCGTCGGAAAGCGGGAAAAATCCATTTCAAGAATCGTTTTTTTCAGCATGCCCATGGCCTGCGGGGATGTGACCCGCGGAAGGGCCGCGGACACCAACTCCATCCGGCTTTTTGTGTCATAAGGGTCGGGGTATTTCTCCCTGGATTTCCATGTGATCAGAGCGGTCAGAACACTCGCCAGCGCCGCATCGTCGGTGATCCTGTTCAGGGCCTCCAGCCGGATGTCCCTTAATTGCTCCGGGTCCAGCGCGATTTCTTCCGGTTTTCTTTTTTTCAGCAGTTTATCGGCCTGACGCGCTGTTTTTTTCGCTTTCCGAACGGCTCGCCGCTCCTCCCGGGAGGCGGCGCTTTTATCTGTGCCGGTTTTCCGTAAAAACATCGGGGACATGTCCTCTTCCCTCCTGACCTCTGATTAACAGTCTTCCGCGGCCGGACCCTGTCTCTTTTTTACCCCTAATAATCATACAGTATAAATATAGGGCGGAACAGCTTGTTTTTCAAGGGTCAAAACAGATTGCCGGCTGCTTTCTCACACTCTCCGATCCCGGCAGCATTGTATAAAAAAGCCCTGAAACGCTTACGTTTCAAGGCTGTGCGGATGGCGGGACTCGAACCCGCACGCTTTTGAGGGCAAGGGATTTTAAGTCCCCGGTGTCTGCCGTTCCACCACATCCGCCGAACGGTTGAAGTATATCATCTCCGGAAAAGAACCGTCAAGCCCCGTCTGCCGCGCGCGGCTGTTTTACGGGCCTGTACCCCGGTATTCCTCAGGTTCCCAGCGGCGTCTTTTTCGGCGTTCCCGCTTTCCGGGGATACATTTTCGGCGTGGGGGAGATTTTCACCACGGGAAGGATGCGGTGATCCCAGTCCCGGCCCGCGAGGGGGCAGGAAACCGGTTCCTCCGTCCTTCCGCCCAGCAGGAAGGCGGCGCGCCGGCCGCTCTCGATCTCCGCCTCCAGGCCCGGGCCTTTCCAGCAGAGCATGCGCCCGCCCGTCCGTACGTAGGGCAGCAGCAGCTCGCAGAGAACGGTCAGCGGCGCCACGGCTCTCGCGCAGGCGGCGTCAAACCGCTCCCGCAGCTCCGCCTTCCGCGCGCCGTCCTCCGCCCGGGCGTGAATCAGCCGGACGTTTTCCGCGCCGGTCGCGGCGGTCACCGCCTCCAGAAAGGTCAGGCGCTTCTGCTGGCTGTCCAGCAGCGTCACCGCGGTTTCCGGCCGGGCCAGGGCGAGAACCATTCCGGGAAAGCCCGCGCCGGTGCCCACGTCGATCAGGGTTTCGGCCCCGGACAGCAGATCCGTCTTCAGCACGGTAAGGCTGTCCAGAAAATGGCGGTCCAGCGTCTCCTCCTCCCCTTCCACGGCGGTCAGGTCCATCTTCTCATTCCATTCCCGCAGAAGGCGCAGATAGATTTCCA
>ONXY01000500.1 GCA_900321945.1 uncultured Eubacteriales bacterium
CGCCGCCTACGCCGGCAAGCGCGCCCTGTGCATCTGCACCATCTCCGACCACATCTACCGCCCGCAGGACAACCTCTCCGCCGAGGATCGGCAGAACTCCTTTACCCAGATGATGGAGGTCGCGCTGGATACCGCCGCCGAGATGGCAAAAAAATAAGCCCTTGCGAGGCCTCATCGTGTTGTTCAGGCGCCTCGGCGTGAAGCCGGGGCGCCTGTGCTTATTTCCGTATTCTCCGTGTTTTCGCCGCGCCGGCGAGCAGGGCAAGATATTTGTTCGTCACTTCCCGGATCCCGTATTGCCGGATATCCGGTACGGGCAGCGGCTCCGTCCTCTTTTCCAGGATCCGTTCCGCAAGCATCGACGCAAGCTTCCGCGCGTCGTCCGCCGGGAAGAAAAAGCTTTCCGCGTCTTCCCCGAACAGCTGCCTGTGCCCCTCGATATCCGACAGGAGCGGGCTGCACCCGGCGGCAATCGTCTCCAGCACGCTCATCGGGCAGTTTTCAAACAGGCTGGCCGAAATACAGACCGACGCCCGTCTCATATACTCCAGCTGTTCCGGCGATCCGTTTTCGACCCAGCCCCGGAAGCTGACCCGGTCCGTGATTTTGAGCTCTTCCGCCAGCCGTTCCAGCTCGCTCCGATACGGGCCGTCGCCGAGAAGGTCCGCGTGCCAGTCCCCCCAGATCTCCTCCGGGATCAGGGAAACGGCCGCCAGCACCGTCTGCATGTTTTTCGCCGCCTGCATTCTTCCCATCAGAAGAATGCGGTTTTTCTTTTCGCCCGGTTCCGTGCGGAACTTTTCCGGTCTCAGCCCGTTGGGGAGAAGCACCAGCCGCGCGCCGTGAACCCGCCGCTCCATCAGCTCCATGAGCCAGCGGGAAGGCGCCGCGGCCGCGTGGGACTCCCGGACGATCCGCCGCCAGAAGGGGCGCAGGAAAACGTGCGCCGCCCGGATCCAGGCCTTCCGGTTATAGCCCTCCACGTCGCTCCCGTGCGCGGTGAGGACATAGGGCAGGCCAAAGCGTTTCTTTGTCCACAGCGCAGCCGGTCCTGTCGGGATGACAAAATGCGCATGGCAGACGTCGTATGCGTTTTGTTTCAGATGCCCGCGGAGAAAGCTTTTCGCGCGGAGGATATAGGCGACCTGCTCCCGGGGCGTGCTCGCATACTGCTTTTTCCTCCCGCAGTCCAGCCGGTAGATTTCGACCCCGTCCGGCGTCTTCTCGTAATCCGGCAGGCCGCGAAAGCCCGTCGTCACCACGGTCACACGGTGCCCCGCCTTTGCCGTTTCTTCCGTCAGATTCCGGCAGACCGAAGCCGCGCCGCCGCCCAGCGGGGGATATTCGTAGTTCAGCACCAGGATCTTCATGTTCCCGCCGTCTCCTCGATCAGGGCACTCCACTGCCGGCTGACGGACGCCAGGTCCAGCTCGTCCGCACGTTTCAGCGCCGCCGCCCGGTAACGCGCCGAAAGCTCCGCGTCGGTAAGCACTTCGCGGATTGCGTCCGCCAGGCGCGCTTCCTCCTCCGTCCACGCTTCGGCGCCTTCAGGCTCTTTTTCGCAGACCGGGACCAGAATGCCGAAGGCCGCCTTTTCTGTTTCCGCCGTCGTTTTCCTCCGGTAATCCGTCTCAGGAGCCAGGATCTCCCGCGCGCCGCTGACATGGTCAGTGGAAACGCAGGGCGCTCCGCAGGCAAGCGCTTCCACGAGCGCGTTGCTGAAGCCCTCGTAAAGGGACGCGGTAACAAACGCGTCCGCCCGCGCCAGGAAGGGAAACGGGTTTTCCGAAAAACCGGGGAGCAAAACGTCCCCGCTCAGGCCCAGGCCGCGCGCCAGCTTTTCCAGCGCCGGCCTCAGCTCCCCCTCGCCGAGGAGCAGGAGCTTCACATCCAGGCCGTCTTCCCGCAGTTTCTTCACCGCCCGGATCAGGTGCGCCTGGCCCTTCTGCGCCGTCAGCCGTCCAACGGAAACCAGGAGCTTCCTGCCTTCCGCGCAGGCCGAACCCCCGGCGCCGGCCGGGATCGGCGCCTGTGCCAGCGCCCGGATCTTCTCGCTGTTTACCCCGTTATATATCACGGCGCTCCGGGAAGAGGGAAGCCCGCAGTCTGAACACAGCCCGTCCGCGATCTCCTTCGAGCAGCTTACGGTCCGGTCCGCCCGCCGGACGCAGAACGGCAGCAGCCACTTCAGCGCCAGCCGGTATTTCCAACCCTCGCGCAACTGTTTCTTCGGGGCGTTGTGGCAGGAGATAATCGTTTTGCCCCCGGCGCGGCGGCTCAACACGTTGGCGAGGTTCGTCATTTCCGAGAAGGAAAGGACGGCGGCGTATTGCCGTTCTTTTCTCAGTTTCCGGAGAAGCGCGGTCCTTCTGATCAGCGCCCGGATCTGATACCCCGCCCCCATGCGGTCCCGGTCCCGCGGCATCCCCAGGGAGATGATCTGTCCGCGGTAGGGATACTCCAGATGGTGCGTGTCGTTGACGATAATGTCGATGTCATACCACGCGGACAGCATGAGGCTCTGGTTGGATACCGTACGCTCCGCGCCGCCCCGGGAGAGGGTATTGACCGCCATGGCAATGCGTTTCTTTCCCATGCTTCATCCGTCCCCGGCATCTGCCGCGGCTTCCGGCAGTTCTTTTTCCGGAAGGTGCCCTGCCGTTTCCGACCCGGGCGCCGGCGGCGGGTTGACGACCGTCTCCCTGACATAATACGGGAGCGTGTTCTTTGTGTTGTAATAGGTTTTCATCATCATCTCGCCGAGCAGAC